>JAGAJA010000079.1 GCA_017829075.1 Oscillospiraceae bacterium
CTTTGTTGTTCTCTTCCTATTACCGTATTCCATATCGCTGAATGTTATCTGTTTCATTTTTTCTCCTGTTCTGCTTTTTTTCTTGTTTCTATTATACCATATTTTTTGCTTTTCGGGTACATTTAATCAGCGTTTCCATAACTACACATTTGAGAATGTTGTATTGGATGACGGCAAGAGAGCAGACCGCCAAACGCTTGTTGTTACAGCGGCAGACGGAAGCACCCAGACAGTGGAATACACCTGCATAGGTGGCGGTGAAGTTTATCTACCGGAATTCCTGGCAATGTACAATGTCCGCCAGGGGCGTGAGTACCTTATCAAAACCACGCAAAATCAAGCGCCGGATCTTGATTCACAAATGGAACAGGCTCTTGGAGATATCCCCGAAACTGCCGAAGACGCTCAGGAATACATCAACAATTCATGGGGTAGTATGATTGACGGCAGAGGGGCAATAAACTTAAACCTGTTTCAGATGTCTAACCTCAAGTCGATAATCGAAAATGCCAATATGAGTGGTGCCGCCAAGATTGAAACGGAACGAACAGCTGATAAGCTGTCTATCACTCTTGAAACTGTTGGTGCAGACGTTTGGAGGGATATTTTCGGCATTGAAGAGGAGTTCGAACAGTATGTCGAGCAGTCCCAAATGGCTATAGAAATGGCTCTGTCTGAAGCAGAAATACCGCAGGAAGAGTGGACTATATCCCTGGACAACATGGTTCAGCTCGCGCTGTTCGTCTATTTCGAAGGCTTCTTCGAACTTCCGGTCAGCAGCTCAGACCTTTCACCGGGCGGTAATGGTATTCTGTCGCAATGCGGTGATGTGTCAGAGCTGCACCAGTACACCTACGGCACTAAGGATATGGGAGTACCCGAAAGAGGCATTACGCTTGAGCTGACAGGCAGAACAGCAATCCATGCAGATTTGCTAAACTGCGGAAGCTGTATACAGGACGCATTTATATATGATGTGTGGAACATGAACGAGCAGGATATCGCTAATGATACCAATTCCAAAGTCTTTAACCAGAGTGCAGTCACTATCGCATACATAATTGATACCGACCAGTTTGAAGATGATTACGGTTTTCCTTTCCCGACAATAAACGGGTTACGCCACGGAAGCACGATTACTCTTTTTCTGGAATTCACCTGCCTGAGCGAGGTGGAATTTGAAGACCTTGATATTGGCAGCTCCGTTGACCTTGAGGATTTGACTGTTGGTTACTCGCATGACGGGTATTACAGCGACACTTACGACAAGGGACTTTGGCGGCATCATCTGAACCGTAATGAGTGCATTCCGCACGTCGGAATAAAGACTTATTTCATGTCTGGCGAAGCTGCTGCCCCTGATCCGCCGCAGGGAACGCATTACTATGGCGGACCAAGCGCAAAGGATATCGGTATAGTTGCCAATCCCAGACTTTGGTTCAAGGCATTCCGCACCGGTATGAGCGATAAACTGTTTGAAACTATCAAGGCAGTTGAGCCGGAATAGCAATATGATAAGAGAAAGGAACTTCTACCATGACCAATCCGTTACTTATTTCCCGAAAAGAAAATGCCGGCATTCTGAGGAAGATATGCTCGGAAATAGGGGCAACTCCCCGCGAAATTTCGGGTGATGAATGGTCGCTTGCACTGTTCATCAAGACAGATCTCAAAAACTATATGTACCAGTCGCACTACATCCTCGATGTTTCAGCATTCCTGGAAAAGGGCGATGATTTAGTTGCGCTCTGTGAGGGCATTGCGCTCCAGAAAGATCCCAACAGCATAATCATCTATGCGGATCATTTCTTCCCGGGAGATGATTTCCTGGACAAGCTGGTACATAAGGGTATACATAATATCGTAGCCAACTACCCTGATGTGGACGAAAAGACAAACGTCACTAAGATGATGGATGATCTAAAAGAGTGCCTTACCACCGGCTTATCCAGGCAGAAGTGGCGCAAGTATGATAAGTCATTCGACGCATTTGCTGAAGCACGGGAAGCTGCTCTTATCGCTGAAAAAGAAAGCGAGAAGCCGCGCTATTCACAGGCGAGCCTGCATATTGCGGTTGTGGGAGCGCAGAGCAGGATAGGCACAACTTCCTTTGCTTTGCGTATGGCAGAGTACTTCCGCAGCCGCGACGGCGAAAGCGTGGTCGTATGCGCCAGCCGGCGTGGAACCGAGCAGCTCGAAATGATGGAAACCTGCTATGAAGAAGCAAAGGTGCAGGACGGAATTTACACGATCAACGGCATAGACATTTGCAGTTCTGATACTGATACCGCAAAGGTCTACAACGCTGAGATATATGACTTTGGCAGCAAGAAGCCAACGGACTTTTCCGGCTTCGACAAGATATATGTCGTAGGCGGTACTTCGTGGAACGAGCTGCCGATGATATATGATATCCAGAATGACCTCAACATGGTGAACTACACCGTTGCTGTCAACTTTTCCGATGAAACATCTGTTGAGAAGAACCGTGAGCTGCTTTCCGTCAACCTCAATGATGTAATTTGCCTGCCTTATGCGCCGGATCCGTTCTCACTGACCGCCGGATATGAGGAGATTTTCGACAAGGATTTTGTCGAGTGGGCAGACAGCCCTGCTGAAGAAGCTGATTTATCAGCTGAAAAATAAAGATATGGAGCAAACAAGACATGAAACAGAACAGACAGTTTGTCCGGGTGAATTCGGACTTTATAAACAAGGACCTGTCAGCCGGCGCTGTAAAGGTTCTGTTTCTGCTTGCTTCGATAGCCCAGGCTGGTGGCAGTGATACTTCTGTCATATCCAATGCAAGAATCGCTGAGCGCACCAAGCTCACGAATATAACCAGAATAATCAATGAACTGTACGCCATAGGTGCAGTAACTGAGCGCATTCAGCGCTTCAAGAGCAATCGCCAGAAGTGCAATGCTTACGTCCTTTCAGAAGCTGTTTCAGCGCCGAAAAATTATGGAAACGCTGATTAAATGTACCCGAAAAGCAAAAAATATGGTATAATAGAAACAAGAAAAAAAGCAGAACAGGAGAAAAAATGAAACAGATAACATTCAGCGATATGGAATACGGTAATAGGAAGAGAACAACAAAG
>JAGAJA010000080.1 GCA_017829075.1 Oscillospiraceae bacterium
AGAGGAACGCATTGCCGAGCTCCAGCGGATATGCTTCACAGACCCGGCGTATATGCGGCATACGTTCGAGCAGGACAAGGGATATTCTCCGGCAGCCCGCAAAGTAGCCGAATGGTACGTTGATACATACCACGAGCGGCGTGCGAACAACGAGGGCTTGATGTTCATGGGCGACACCGGAACAGGCAAGACCTTTTTCGCCTGCTGTATTGCAAATGCTCTGATACGCAAGGGCGTTGCGGTTTGGGTAACTACCATGCAGCCACTTATCAGAGAAATGCTAAGCGATCACGGCAAGATGGCAAAAGAAGTAACGCGACAAATACAGACCATTGACCTGCTGATACTTGATGATTTTGGGACAAACCAAAATAGCGACCTAAGTCTTGATCTAATTTATGAAATAATTGATACAAGAGAAAGGAGCGGATTGCCTTTAATAGTCACAACCAACCTTGCGCCTAATGATTTTAAGAGTCCCCCTATTAAGCTGAAACGTATTTATAGTCGCATATATGGCATGTGCATTCGACGTAAATACAACAGTCCAGTGATAATGAACGGCGCAGATCTCCGCGAGCTAAAAGCAAAGGAAACAAACAACACAGAAAAATAAAAAGCCCTGCAAAGCCGTTGACACAACCTCACAGAGCAAACCCTATTTGCTTATATTATACCAAAAAGGGGGCTTGCTGTCAATGACTAACGAGGCGTTAGCTGAATTAATTCAGCAGGGCGACAACGACGAACTATTGCCGGTGCTATGGGAGAAAACCGCCAAGCTGCTGTATAAGATGAGCGCCCAGACGTACATACTGTACAAGGACGCGTTAAAGCAACACGGCATATTGCCGGAGGATCTCAACCAGGAATGTTATACCGTCCTGCTGGGAGCCGTCAAGGCATACGACAGCAACAAGGGCTATATGCTGTCAACGTATTTCGGGTACCAGTTCAAACAGGTATTACGCAAGCTGCTGAACGGCGCGGACGTCCTGGACAGGATAGACACCAAGAGCTTTGACGACCCTATGACGGACGAAGAGGACGCGCCCACACGCGGCGACATTACCCCGGATCCGGAGAGCGGCGCAGGCTTTGAACGTGTGGATATGTCCGATTACTACACGCCGCTGCACAAGGCGCTTGACAGCCTGGCGCCTGCTGACCGTGAAATTATTGAATTGCGTTTTTTCTCTTTACCGGGCGCGGTTATGAGCTATACGGACATGGGCGAACGCCTGGGGATATCTCTTGAATGTGTGCGGCAAAGGCTCAACAACGCATTAAACAAGCTAAGGCGCGGCAGAATGGGCATATGGCTGCGGAAGGTATACGGGGACGACTACACGGCGCACACGTTCAGCGACAGTTTGGCGACGTACCGGCGGTACTTTTCCAGCGGCGTAGAGCTGCGGGCACTGGCACGCATACACTACGAGGAACGCCAGCAGCACGCCCGGAGCCTGGAGCCGCTCACAGCAGAGCAGGACGGCAGCAAGGGCGCATAGTGCGCGCGAAACACTATCGAACAGAGAGCGAACATAGAGAAAATAGCTGTTTAAGCAAAAAGGAACCAAAGAGAAAAATGCATATTGAACTCCGAGCGAAGCCCGAGAAATTCCGGGTTGAACCTCGAGAATTAACGCCGAGGGAACGCCGAGAACAGCGCCGAAATGTTAAGAAATGTTAAGGTTGAGCCGCTCATAAAATTGATAGGAAATGCTAGGGTTCTGCTCCATATATGCCAGTAAAACAGGCTCTTAATTTGAAAAATCGTCACAAAATCAGCCGAAAATTGAAATTGACGCGCCCATTTTGCGAATTTTCCGCAAAATTATAACACAAAATCGCAAGTTATAATGATTTTGCGGACATAAAAAAGGGAGGGAGCCCCACCCCCACCATAGTAGCGGAGGAGAGCTCCCTCATTTGTCAAGTGACATAATTATTATACCACACCGGAGAGAAAAAATCAAGCCCCCGGATACCTCGAATAAAGACGGGAACACCAGCCGCCCAGATTTGGAGAACGCGAGCGGCTCGAACAGCCGCCGAACAGTCGAGGACCTGAAAAAACCTGAACCATTTCCCGGCGTGTGCGATCGGCGGCGGTTGCGCGCCGTATGTGCCAGCATTTGCCAGCCCCGGCGCCTGCATGGTGCGAGCTGCGGGGGTATCCCCCCCGAGGGGTACCGAAATCAGAACCTTTTGCCCTGACATCGACGACCATAATCACAAACGATTTATTCCCGATATAATCTTTAATTTCCTACCGCCGTACCGCCTCCGGTTCAAGTTGGTTCAAGTTATGCGCCGCTCAGAGACTTGGAGGTACAACGAAGTGAGAGAACCGCCGCCCAGAGCAGTAGCCCTCAGAACGAGGGGAAGTCAATTTGACTTTGCCTTGAACAGTCGAGAACGCCGCCGACCGGGGCGCAGTTCTCCTGCTCCTTATGCCCGCATCCGTTCCGATCGAGGAGGCGGGAGCTGCTGAAATGCTCAGATTAAAAACGCCTAGCAGCCGGAGCAAACCGCCTAGAACCCGGAACGAACCACCAAAACCCCGGAGCGGAACGCCTTAGACCGGGAGCAAATCACCTAGCAGCCGCGCCGCTCGTGCTATGGTTCGTTCGAAATCCGGACAAAGCCGGAGAGCACGCAGGAGAGCCCAGAACGCACGCAGCGCGCACGGGGTATAGTTTCCCCTCTATCGGTCAAGGGCTCGCAGAGCGGCGCACAGGAGCTCACAGGGGCGGCTCTGCGTGCATGATGAAATATGACAAAATCCCAGAGGAACCAGAGAGCGGCGGCTCTGTTTACGTTTGTTAACGTTCGTCAATATAGCTAAACTCAATAGCTATTTCGGCATAGCCAAAACAGCGCACCACAGCCCCGCAGAGCGCTGCTTATCCTCTGGTAATGAACTTATACTCCAAAAGGGTTAAACATGTCATAGCGGCGATTCTGGAGCGTTTGAGAGCATTTCAGAATATAGTCACCATTCCGGATAGAAAAACGCCGCTCTTTGGTGAGCGGCGCTGGTTATTACGCTATCAAAAGAGGATCAGCGACAATAGGGCTTTCAGCTATAGTAAACGGGTCAATGTCGATACATTCGGCGGGATCCATGTTACCGGAGATGTCCCATGCTACCGTATCATTGAGAACAGTGAGCCGCTCACGGAAAAAGGTTTCATTACGGAGCGGCTCGAACACACCACCTTTTTCAAGCATAGGCTTCATGTCGTACAGCCTTACGGTTCCATCACGCATATACGCATATACGGTGAAATTATCGCCAGCAAGCGCCTGAACGACAGCAGGAAAAATGTTATCCATATAAATCCCCCTTTCTTATATCAGCGGGTTAATTCTGTTAAGCGGCAGGCTCTGCTTGGAAAGCTCCCAGTTCTGCATTAGTTCGTCCTGGTGGAGTACGCACCATGCAAGGACAAGTTTAAGCTGCTTGTTCGGTAGCGCTCCGCGCATTACTGAAGCGTTGAGAATATCAATTATTGCCTTGTTTCCGGCATACTCAACATGGAAATGCGGCGGGTTATGATCGTCATAGTACATTGTTACCCTTATTCCATAGAATAAACTTATTTCGGGCATTTCATTCACTCCTTTACAGATCTATGTCATTGCCTGTATCGGCTTTGTAGCGGCTCTGTATCGCGGTCTTGATGTATCCGTTGATACTTTCTCCGCTTTCCTTTGCCGCCTCTTGTAGGCTCTGCTTCATGCCTTTTTTGACGGTTATTTCTATTCTGTCATAGTTTTGGGCATTAAATTCACGCTTATAATTTGTTGCTTTCGCTTTATCAGTCATGTTTCCACCTCCCCATTATATTATATCACTTTGGGTTCAACAAATCTACCGTAAGAATATACAAAAATCTACCGTAAGATTTGTAAGCTATGACTATTGATTTATCTACCGTAAGATGATATAATATAATCAAGCTCAAGAGAGCAAAAAACACAGAAAGGACATAAAGCCATGAAATCAAAAGTTATGACGATCGCTAATCACCTTGTAAAGCAGGGTATGAGCCGCTCGGCTGCAATGGTTCAGGCATGGATCACAGTCAAGCTCCACCGGATAGACACCAAGACCGCCGGAGTTACTCACGGGAACCGCCAGAAGCTCCTCGCACGCCTGTCCCGGTATTCTCCGGAGGACATCACAATCAAGCTCCAGCATGAGCAGGACAACGCAGCAGACAAGAACGCCGTGCAGGTTATAGCCGCCGTCAGAGGGAAAGGCTCGGCGGTCATGGGCTACCTCAATAGACAGCTTGCCGCCGCGATCGCGCCGCTCCTGGATAAGGGAAAGGCTGTTGCAAGCTCATTCAGAGCAATCACAGGCGACGCGGAATATTACCTTAACTACGGATTGAATATCAGTATTGCCGTATGAGAAAAGCCCTTGCACGCGTAAGCGGTAGCGTCGCTTAGCGAATTGCAAAGGCTTTCAGTTGAGCGGCTGTGTGATACAAAACCACCCCTAACACGGTTATTGTATCACATAGCGCCGCTCTTGTCAAGACTTTATGAAAGGATTTTTTATATATCATGAGAGAACCCATAAAGACGACCCCGGAAGAACTGGCGGAACTGAAAGGCGGTGCCGCTCATGGCGTATAGTTCACCACTTACAGGCGAGTATTTACGCGCGTTCGAGCGGCACGCGACGAAGAACGACCCGAAGCACGGCGGCGCAACGGTGCCATGCTGGGAGATCGTGGCGTATGCTGCGGATCTCCTGGATATAGCCGCGCGGGAGCTGGGAGACAGCCTGGATATGTGCCGACTTGCCCGCAGTCTGGGAATAGGCGGGGTAGTGTTGAATAAGTACGTTGGCATGCTCAAGCCCAGCGAAAAAGGCATTATCTTGATAGGCGCAAACGATGGAGAAGCCATCGTAGTTCTGCGGGAAACGCTGTGCCGCGAAGAAAAGCGCTTTACGCTGGCGCATGAAATCGGGCACTACTGTTTGCACGTCCGGAGCAGCGGGGGAGATTACTCCATATTCAGCAGCGCCATTATAGAGCAGGAAGCGGAAATATTCGCGGCGGCGCTCATGTATCTACTAGACCAGAGGACAGCACAGAGAGCGGCACACGCCGCATAATGCGAAAGGAGCAAAGCACAATGAGCAAGAACACCGACCGCCCGGCATTCGAGCCGGCAGAAATCACCGTTGACGGTGACACTCTTAAAATCGAGCGAAACAAGGACACAAAGAAAAGCGCGCAGGAACTAAGTGCGTATATACACGCACTGAACCTGACGGCAGAGCAGAACAACGAGTTGATAGCTCTGATAATAGAGCACGTCCAGGACGCGGAGCGCGGAGCATTTGCCGCCGGGCTTCTGGCAGCGGAGAACGAGGACGGCTACACAGAACCGAGCGGCGGACATGGCACACCGGCGGACAGTTTTCCACAATGAGAACAGGCGGGGCAAACACCACGCTTTCTCCTTTTACAGGGAGCGGCGAGCGCAATAATTTGAGTGCGCTATTAGTGCGCCATCGTGATGAAAGTGCGCCATACGAAACGAAATAAGATAAAACGCAAAATGCCGATATACCGCATAACAGCGCCGCTCATTGAATACTGCAAAAAACTGCAAAACGTCAAAATCACCATTCGTAATGCGCAGGTCGTGGGTTCGAGTCCCATTCCCAGCTCCATAGCATTGGTTCCCGTCATGCGGCTCTGTGAGCTGTTTGGCGGGGATTTTTTATGTTGGTAAAACGGTGGGAAACCGCTGTTTTGTCCTTTGATTGTCCTTTGACCGTGATTTCGGTTCGACCTCATCTCATTCTAGTAAATTGTCTGTAAAGTTCATTACAGAAGCAATGACCTGTCCAGTCCTCGCCTGCGCTTCCTGGAAAGCATGGCAATAGATGTTGGTAGTCGTGCTGATGCTTGAATGACCTAATGCACTAGATACCGTGGCTGCGTCTACTCCCGCCTGTATAAGAATCGTAGCGTTGAAGTGCCGGAGCGAATGAATATCACAGAAGCGTAAGCCATGATGTTCCGTAAAACTCTTGTGCCATTTATACGGCTGTCCTTTGAAAACAGGTTTTCCAAGCTCGGTTACGAATACGCGGTCGCTTTCGATCCACTTTGTTCCATACAGTCGTTGATTGTGTTCCTGCCAAGTTTTGAGTTTCCTTAGCAGTTCAAATACAGCATCCGGCAGTTTAAGAGAGCGTTTAGACTTCTGGGTTTTAGGAGTGTCCGTGAAAACTCCATCGATTGGTGTGTAGTATGAAGTACGCCTGACGCTGATAACATTATTTTTCCAGTCAATGTCCTTCCATTCAAGCCCTAACAGTTCACCGCTTCTGAATCCGCTGTAAACCGCCAGAGTTATAAATGTCCGATAGTTCAGCGTCCCTTCTGTTTCAGCCAGCTTTAGAAGCTCTTTCATCTCATCGACAGTATATATCTGTTTTTCCTTTTTCGGACCTTTCGGAACAAATATATTAGTACAGGGATTACTTTCCAGCATTCCTTGCCTTAAAGCGTAACTGAACACATCTGAAAGATAGTTCAGGTGATGTATCACGCTTTTTCGGGCAAGCGGTTTGCCATTTTTCATATTCCTGCCCTTTGTTGACAGGTCGTCGATAAAAGCCTGAATGTGGCCATGAGTGATTTTGTCAACCCTCATATGCCCGAATGTCTGCAAAACACGCTTTGAAGTACACACCATTCGCTGATATGTTGTGTTTTTAAGATTTGTCCTTGCATACTCGGTCATCCATTTTTCAGCGAACTCGTCAAATTTGATATTGGACGGATAGACGCCTTTCTGACAAAGCTGTTCAAACATAACCGTCTGACGATTGAGTTCGTTTTCAACCTGTCTTGCCGTCATGCTGGGGGTGGGTTTCCATGTTTTTGTCCGCACTACCTGACGGTACTGCGAATCATATCCGCTGCTGACCCGTATCTGATACGAATCGCCGCGTTTCCTTATTGTTGCCATAAGTTCTGATTACCTCCTGTATCAGACTTTATGACGTACTTTTCACAGAAACTATTTTATCATTTTTCGGCTTAATAGTCAAGCAGATGAAACAGTCTGTGTCATTATACGCCTTACAGCCTGTCAAAGTAGGCAAGCAGAGAATCTTTAGGAACAAGTATCCTTGCCCTACTGCTTTCTCCTACTCTTAATGCCTGTATTTCACCTTTGGCAATCAGAACGCGGATAGCATGAGCAGATACACCCTTATACTAAACACCGTTTAAAATCTAAATAAAATCCAATCTCTACCGGTAATACTTTTAATGGTTTGATTAGACAAAGAGCAGATAGTATCACAAAGTCTGTCAACGACTTTTTGAAGTGTTTGAAACACTTCATTTTTAAAA
>JAGAJA010000081.1 GCA_017829075.1 Oscillospiraceae bacterium
CCCGCTCTTCTGTGGTAAAATGGGTGTAATGACACATATTGCTTCCTCCTTTTGGGTTGTGTGGTTACTCCCATTATATCACGAGGCGCTTTATGTGTCATTATTTTTTCGGGTGTTGCACTAATATTATAAATCTATCATTATAATTAGAATAAAAGGGACACCTCAATTACAATATTCAAGCCTAAGACTGATTGTGAATATCATGTATATGTGCAAGAGTTGATACAGAACTGAACAGTACATTTTAACAAGCATTAGATGTGACAGCGTATTGCACTCAATATAAGATTTGGAAATGCTACTATATTCTATTTGGACTGTATATGAAAAAATATCTCAAAACACTGACATTTACGATAATATGTGATATTATTATGGTAATAATTAATGACTTTGCTACTATAATATACAGTTGGGGGTATAAATGTGAGCAATCATAAATTTCCGTCATATTATCCGGAAGGTTGTCCTCCAGTCGATGCACAGCCTGGAAGAATTACAGCATATAGGCTATGTAAATGCAGAAATGTGTCACAATCGGATTTTATTCCGTTAGCGTTAAATCCAAAAAGCAAATTTAAAACAAAAGAGAAGTTGATACAGGCTTATGGTGTTTCTGTGTTTACAGATGTTGATGGGTGTCAACAGGCAATAAGTGTGTCACCAAAATTGAGACAAATGGTTTCTTGTATTGCTTCTGGTGAGATTGATGAAGATAAAGGTGTAATAAAGAAAACGCCTAGCTTTACTAGCAATAGTCATGTTACATGGTGGGTTTATGAAGACGTTCAGCCACATACTTTTTTTCATTTTATACAGGACTTATGATTTATAGTTGAGAGGTGAGAACCATGGAAGAACTGTTCTTAAATGTGCAAATGATAGGAGATATGTATTATCATCATATACATTTGTTTTATGATGAGCCTCTTATTTTTTCTTGCCAAACAAAGGCAAATCAATATTACTTTGTAGTTGCAGTTCCTACATCTGATTCTGCAGATGCGTCATGGCTTGTCACTCCTATCTCGTCAGGCAGGTTAATTGAGGCAGAACGAAACCTTATCGAAATCAGAAAACTTATTACTGAGCCAGAAGCTTTTGTTTGTCTTGTCGACCTGAAAGGAAATGATGCTGCTGTAAACCCGATAGATCCTTCTATATTGACTGATGATATGCTTCCTAATGCTGGAACATTTCTTAATTATATTGATGGGCAGGAACTTCCATCATCTACTGATGATACAAATACCCGTGCCGAACAAGAAAGACGTGATATAATAGAGATTTCCTTAGAAAAGAATAATGAGCATCAACAGGAGATACCTTGCCTAGAGTTAGTTAGAACCTTAAACAATGTTCAGAACTTGCTGTATGCAGTGGGGAATAAGAATGGAAAAGTAAATGGTGCAATCCCGAGGGATATAAAGGAAAAGTGCCAATTATCTGTGTCGGGAATGTATGCAGCCTCCGTAGGGATAAGGCTCAAATCAGAAAACCTTTGTGATTTGAGTGGAGAAACTCCGCTTACGCCTGTATTGCAGGAAATGAATAGGCTATTTGGTATGCTGAACGATGAGGAACAATTGAAACAGTATCTGACTGTAAATAATCATCGAATAGCATTGCAACTAAGGTTTTTCCTGAAAACACTTCTCAGCGATAATATTGCAATAAATTATAGGAGTGCTTCACCAAATAACAAGTCATTTAATGAACATTTTTCAACACAACAGCTTTCTACAAGCTTGGCGTTTATTGAATCTGAAATAAATTCTCATTTAATGAAGGAAACATATACCGGAAGATTAACGGGAGCTGATGTAAGTAAGAAAAAATTCAGTTTTGAAACATTAGATCATCAAATAATCCAAGGAAATATAGATCCTTCTTTAACTGGAACTGATAAGGTTTTTTCTGTTCCTCAATCTTATAAGATTACAGTAGAAATTCGCATTGATGAAGAAGACTTTATTCATAGTGAAAGACTCTATTATACTTTGAAAGAAATATATCCGTGGTCTGAAGACACTCAACAGGCTTGATTCATACATGATATATCCTTTCATAGCATTGCTGTGAGAGGATATATCAATAGTACTAAAATAATTGTGCTAGTTAATATAGGGATATACCTTATAATGATGAAGGCATATCCCATTTTTCTTTTCAACAAAACTATTCTCCATAAGCTTTCACAACGATTCATTGAGCTTGTTTTTTCATCGGACATTTGATTATGATATACATTTCAGTCGTTTGAACGCATATCAGTAATTGACTTCTTCTATTATCAAAATTTTAGGAGAGCAAGTAATACAAAAAAACAACAAATTCAAATCAAAGCAACACTATATCCGTACTCCACAAATACTTCCTTGCCAAACGTTCCGATATACGCTATAATAATATCAACAAAGGCGCTTTTGAACTTAACAAGGAGTGATACAAATGACAATAGGATCAACTATCAGGCAGCTTCGGCAGGAACAAGACATTACGCAGGAACAGCTTGCGGAGGCTCTCGGCCTAACATCGCGGGCGGTGAGCCAGTGGGAAACGGACAGAACATCCCCCGATATCTCGCAGCTCCCCGCGCTTGCGAATTTCTTTGATGTGACGACAGACCACTTGCTTGGTTTGGACATCAAGCGAAAAGAGGAAGAATTGGATAAAATATACGTCCAAATAAATAGGTATAATGAAATAGGCGATCAGAAGGGACTTGAGGAGTATATCAGAGAACAACTGAAAACATATCCTAACGATCCTAATCTGCTTACACATCTCGCATTTGCTTTGCAAAACTACTATTTCGGTCAGGGCAAGGCAGACACAGAGGAGCTTAAAAAGGAAAAATCAAATGAAATAATAACTCTGTGCGAAAGGGCATTGAAATACTATAAGCCTACCGAGAACAACAGCTTTCCAAAGCAGCAGCTTATTATTCATTACATCTATTATTTGCACGATAAAGAGAAAGCAAAAGAGATAGTCATGTCACTGCCTAATGTAGGCTGCACAAGAGAAATGTTTTTAGGTGACCTGTATGAGGGCAAAGAAGCTCTTGAACGCAGACAGGCAGCATTGCTGTGGAGCTTTACACAGATGATGCATAATCTGTTTTGGAATATATCTTGTGATGATTCATACACCTTTGAGCAGAAAATTGAGATTCTAAAAGCAGATGATGCCATGATAGAACTCATAACGGGCGGCAAACCAAACTTTTTTCATTGTAAATTATCGGTTAATGCAGCAACACAAGCGGTGTACTATTTAAAACTCGGTGATGAAGAAAATGCTCTTGATATGCTTGAAGCCGCATACGACCATGCCGACAGCTACGAGACTCGTCCCGATGGAGAAAAATATGCTCCCTGCTGGCTTTCCGAGCTTGATGATAAGCTGGAATACGTCGGCAAACCCGACCCCGATACGGATTATGACAGATTATATAATATCATCATAAAACCCGAAAATAAATTCTGCGAAGTGTTTGACGGCAACGAGCGTTTTGGAAGGCTTATGGACAAGCTGAAAGAAAAAATCGGTGAATAACAGCTGGGTCTGAAACAAAAAATGTGTAAACGCGAATAAGCCCGAAAAACCTATCAACACTAAAACCGCAGCGAAACATGGCAACGCCGGGCTAGAGCAGGCCGTCGATAATCGGCGGCTTACTCTTGTATACGGTGTCGTACAGCTCGCTTAAAGTCATGGTGCGAATATAATACGGGTCAGTCATCTTCCAAAGAAAACCACGATAACTGCACCTTTCGGTATTGCAAGCGTATTTTTATGCAATAACAACCGATACGCTGCTAAATTATCGTCACCTCTTAACCCCTCTCACCCTCTGCTTCAGAAACTCTTGCAGCTTCTGCGTGAGCTTCAGGCTCTCAATAAAGTCCAGCACCTTTTGGTACATTGCTTTTAGGCTTCCAAGCTCGTTCTGGGTTTTGCGCAGTTCCTTTCGGAGCGGGTAAATCTCCTGTGCCTTCTGTTCAAGAGCAGCGTTCCTTTCAGCGGCGTCCTCGTTTTCTTTTTTCAGTCTTGCAATCTCGGCGGTCAGCTCGCTCTCCCTGTTCTCGGCAGCGATATGCTTCTTGGCGAGGTCGGTTAGAGCGCCGTAGTCTTCTTTGGAGAGCGTAACCTTTCCACCGAAAATCGTTTTGCCGGTTTCAATCTCGTCTATGGATTTAAGCTTCGTTGCCTTTCGGGCGCTCGTTTCAAGCAAGGTCTGATTATCGGTAAGTGCAGTGGTGGTCTGCGTTAGCACAGAGGATTTCTCCGCTATCTCCTCGTCCAGATGAGCAACCGCAGCGTTCTTTTCTTGGAACTGCTCGTCCAGCTCATCAATAACGGCTTCAACCTGCGAACGCAACTCCACTCGGTGCTTCAGAAGCCTGTTTGCACTCTCGGCTTGCTCGGAGAGTACAGCGATTTCCTCTTTCTTCTCCTCAACCTGCTCCGTTATCTTGGCATACTCCTTGTACTGTTCCACCGTCAAGCTACCACGGGACTTTTCGGGGGCGGCGATTTGTATGCCGTGGCGATTGCAAATCTCGGTCAGCACCTTGCACTCCGCTTCTCGCCAGCTGCTTATCGTATCTTTTCCGCTGCCGAAGCCCATTTCTTTGAGCGCCTGCGCTATGCCGTTTTGGGTGTCAACTCCTATTTTGTAATGCCCGACAGGTATGTAGTCGATATGCAGGTGAGGAGTAGCTTCATCAAGGTGCAGAACAGCGTTAAACACATAGAAATTCGGGTTGCGTTCTTGGAAACCCTGCATATATTCCGTCAAGCAAGCGGTATCGATTTCAGCATCGGGAGTGCCAACGCCCGTGTTCTTCATATCGCCAATCTGAACCACATCTTCGTAGAAGCTCTTGCGCTTGTCTGCGGCAGTCACCACGCTTTGCGAAATCTTCCGCTTGAAAGTATGCTCGTAGTAGCTTGTGTTTATCTTCCTGTCAGCTCGCTTCTGTTTTGCATTGTATCGTTCAACAGCAGCGCAGAATAGGTGCTCATAGGCTTCTTCGATAGGCTGTTGAACGAATACAATGTTATCCTTCGTTCGGGTATCGTCCACATTCTTGGCGTTGAACTTTCGGTTGTTGTGAGCAAGGCTTCCCTTGCCTTGACAATGGGAAATGCGTTTTTCGCTCATAAGTATATTCTCCTTTCGTTGCGGTATTGTTACTGGTGTGCCAACAGTAACGCCATAATACTCTTGACATTGATTTCCGCAATCTACAATCAACATCAAGGGTAAGGCGCTCACCGAGGGGCAAAGGGCGTTGCACCCCTTTGCAATCCCCGTCCTGCTTTCACACACCGACATCGGTGCTTTTTTCATAACTGAAAAAGAAAAGTGTGGGTCAATCGGCAAAGCGCTCGGACGGGGGCAGGGCGCTGCGGCAAGCAGTGACCCTTTTCTTTTTTCAGCTTTGCAATAAAGTCGCAATCGCCCGGAAATCGGACAGAGCTGAAAAGTAATGATAGTATAGGGGAAATGTGATATGACCTTTCATTTGGTTGAGTATACATAAACTAATGCGTTATTGAAAATTCCTTTTTCTTGCGGTATAATTAAATAAAACCAAATGTTGAAAAGGAGAAACACTATGTTATATCTACCCGATAATCTGAAGAAATACCGCATACTTAAAAATCTTACCCAAGAGGATGTTGCGGAATACCTCGGCATTACTCCACAAAGCGTTTCAAAATGGGAGCGTGGTGAATGCTACCCGGATATTACTTTTTTACCTGCATTGGCTAATATTTTTGAAACCAGCGTTGATTTACTGATAGGTATGGATACAATCCGCGCCGAGCAAACTCGTTACAATATACACAAGACCGCTTTAGAATTTCAGAGGTGCGGCGACTATGCTTCAGCAGAAAAGGTGTACCGTGACGCACTGCTCATCTACCCCAACAAGCCGGGAATGATTTTAGGGCTTGCAGGTGTACTTGCTTTGCAAGGCAAATCCGAGGAAGCGATTGAACTTATGGAAAGGGGGCTTCTCATATCCATAAATGAGAAGCAAAAGGCAACAACCCGTGCGACATTGTGTTTTCTATATCTGAAATGCGGCAGAAAAGATAAGGCGGAAGCACTTGCTTCCGAACTCCCCCACACAAGAGAAAGCCGAGAGGTAATTCAGCCGTTGATTTCGCAGGGACTTGATGACAGCGAGATTGACAGAAATGTGAGAATTATTCTTCTCGGGGAATAGTGGGTATAAGCATAACCGCCTATACAATATCGAGCAGTTCACATATTCATATTTAGCCGCACCCTACACCGAGTGCGGCTTTGCTTTTATCTAGCGATAACACCTTCAACTCCAAATTTGAAAAAAGAAAATGTGGCGATTTGGCTGAAAGGCGCTCGGATAGGAGCAGGGAGCTGCGGCAAGCAGTGACCCCATTTTCTTTTTCAGCCTTGCCCGTTTCTCCTTTTCAGAAATGCTTGTTCTTCAATAGAGATTGCGGAGTATTTCAATGTGACCGCCGAAAGCCTGTCCAATGATAATGTGGAGCTTGAATATCAGCCCTCTGCGAAAAAGTCCTTTGCTTCAAAGCTGCGTTCCTATTATCAGAGAACGGTTTCGCTTTTTGGCAGCTACGATATCACAGACGAAAAGCTGGGTCGCTTTTCAAAGCTGCTGAATGCGAGCATTACGTTTCTCACAAATCCCTCGGAGAGTGAGTATAATCCCGAAAAGCACAGCGCAGGCGAGCATTCCAGCTTTGATTATGACGCTATATTTGATATACTTGAGCTGTCGGACAGATGTGTTGATAATGATGTTGCCAAAACCGTTATGATACAGATTTCGAGGGTTATCCTGTACAGAGTAAGCAAGGTTAAGGACGCAGACGGGAACGATTTCGACCTTTATGACTGCAAATATCTTTTGGGAAACAAGCTGAATTTCCTGTATACAAACAAGCCCTGCAAGGACGTACTGCTGAATTACGGCTTGAATTTTACGGAAATCTCGGCTATACATCAATACACGGGGTTGAGCTATTTCTATCTGTTTACGGGAGAAGAAAAGGCTTGACCGTCAAGCTGCTGTCATTTTTATTTTTCCGCTTTGTGAGCGGCTTTTGCGGTGTTGTCAGGCTGTCAGCAATGTAAGAGCAAGAGCTTAGAAAGAAAATAGTGAAAGCGTCGTCAAATTGTCGTCAAAAACAAAAAATGCGCCGATAAAAGCGCATTGTAAAGGCATTTGTTTGAAAAAGGAGTTCCGTCTCCAAAACCGTATGTCGAGGGTTCAAGTCCTTCTGCCCCTGCCAAGTTTTGCCGCGCGAACAAGCGCGGCAAAACCTCCGATTTTTCTCGCCGTCCCGGAGTGGGACGGCGTTTTTGCTGAATATACCAGATTTACTATCTCGCAGAAAACTGCCCGCAAAAAAATGAAAAATCTCGTGCGCCATTATAGCGGTTTCGTGGCTCTTTCCTGAAAATCTATTTTGTATAGCATAGACAGTCGAGTGCCTCGACACGCTTTATTGCGCGTCGAGGTTTTTAATTTTTAGGTTATCTCCCATGTTATAAAATCTATTTCTATACCATAGATACGCTTTAAACCGCATTCCCAACAGGGTTTGCGGATTTTTATTTTCCGAAAAAGTCAGGGTTAAGTGTTTTGTGACACCATTTGCTAATTACACGAAAATTTTGTATTGATAATACAAGCGGCAAGCAAGGTTCGCAGTCTTTTATTCAGCTTTAGAGAATGGCTGCGCTTTTATCGGGCGGTTTTGTGACAATATTACTTCCAGTACTTCTGCCGCTGCTTCACCATTAGTCATTGCGGAATTTCGTGATTGTCAGAGTGTGCGTTTTTGTTTCGACTTTTTTTCTTAATTCATAGCAATTGTTTTCTATACTCATATATGGTTTTGGTGTAAAAGATCATCAACAAATCATCTTTACTTGACAAAACCGGCTAATTTATATTATAATAGTAAAAAACAAAAGAACGGAGCGCGCTTAATGAAAAGCTTTTCCCGGCTTCTTATACAGGACTTTGAAGAAAAAGCAAATCTTACCATGGCATTTATCTGCCGTATAATGACAGCACTTATGGCAGTGACATTGATCCTGAACCTGCTCGGAGTGTTCAAGATCAGCGGCGATATCTATCCCACTATCATTGTTTCTATCGTGATACTGCTGGTTCCAACGGTTCTTTATAATATTCTGCATCTCAACTACATATATGTGCGGTATTTCGTGCTGACACTGATTGTTCTCATGTCCGGAATACTGTATGCTATTCTGTCATACCATGTCATAATAATGCTTGTTTTCCCGGTGGTGATCTCCTGCCTGTACTGCGATACAAAGAGCGTTATTTACGCTTCATCACTGAGTATTCCGGTGATGATCGCTTCACATCTTATCGCGTTTCAACTTAAAGTCGTGCCGGACGAGCCGCTGGTCACTTTAAAAGGCGTGTGGCTGTACGGTATTCTGCCGCGGGTCATCGAGTTCGCCGCAGTTGCAATAATCTGCATAACCACTGCGCAGAAGATCCAGAAGCTTATCCGGGGTCTTGCCGAGAAAAACGACGCGCTTTATCAGGAGCAGGAGACCCTCGTCACCTCACTTGCTGAGATGATAGAGGCTCAATCTCAGGAAACCGGAAGGCACGTAAAGCGCGTTTCGGAATACACCCGCATACTCTGCGAAGCCCTAGGAATGAGCGACGAGGAGATATGGGAGGTCAGCAGCGCAGCCGCGCTCCATGATGTAGGTAAGATAATGGTGCCGCAGGATATTATAAACAAACCCGGCAGGCTGACCAGCGATGAGTTTGAAATAATTAAGACCCACGTTGCCTATGGGAAAAAGCTGCTTGAAAAATGTCAGGGCGAGCTTATGCAGATCTCGGCGGATATCGCCTATCATCACCATGAGCGCTATGACGGCAAGGGATATATGGGAGTGAAGGGCGAGGACATCAATCTCTACGCCCGGTGCGTGTCGGTCGCCGACGTATTTGACGCGCTGGTAAGCCGCCGCCCTTACAAAAAAGCTTGGAAGCCTGAAGAGGCTAAGGCTGAGATCCTCTCCCAGCGTGGAAAACAATTCGATCCGCATATCGTTGATCTTTTTGAAGAAAACTACGATAAATTCCTGCAAATCCTCGAAAAATACCCGGATTCCACTGAGTAACTCCTTTCAGTTTGGCTTCGGGAATTCTGCAAATCAAATTTGTGTGTTTTGCAAAAATTCCCGGCTTTTCCCCTTGACATTTTTGTTATTTTGTTGTAAAATATAATTAGGCTTTTCTTACCGGACAGCTCCGGCAGAAATCAGCTTACGTTATCTTAATATCTATTGCAATATAGACATTATGGCGGTACTAATATATAATAAACAGGAAACCGTTACCTATGTGACCGTTCGAAGCTCCGGGGGGATCTTCTGCGGTCTGCCATGATTTTTCAGTGTTTTGCACTGTTTGATTAGATTTACGCAGCATAGAACTGCGATGAATATTCCGTTCCCGGAGGTGGAGCGGCTGTTTCATTTCCAAAAATTGTATATTATTCCCGCCGATTAATTAAAGGAGGGAAACGAAAGATGGATTTACCGATCGCGATAATCATCGCTGTTGCGGCATTCATCGTCGGCGCAGCCGCAGCAGGCTTTATCTGCTTCAAAATGGGCATAAAGCACCGCATTAAAACCGCGGAAGCTCAGTTTGAGTCAGCAGAAAAGGAATCGGCTCGCATAATCGAAGAAGCAAACACCAAAGCAGAAGACCGCAAAAAGGCGGCTCTGGTGGAGGCAAAGGACGAGATATACAAGATGCGCTCCGATGCCGAAAAAGAGATCCAGCGCCTTAAAACTGAAACCGACCGGGAACTGAAGGAGCGCCGCGGAGAGCTTTCACGCTCAGAGCGCAGACTTCAGCAGAAAGAGGAAAATCTCGACAAAAAGACCGACAAAATGGAGCGTTTAGAGGAACAGCTCCACCAGAAGCACAAGAAAGCAGACGAGAAGATCGCCGAGGCTGAACAGCTTAAAGCGAGCCAGATGGATATTCTCGAACGTATATCCGGCTTCACCACCGAGCAGGCGAAGGAGCATCTGCTCTCCCTGCTGGACAGCGAGCTGAGCCACGAAAAGGCAGTAAAGATCGCAGCCTACGAGCAGAAGCTGAAGGACGAGGAGGACGAGCTGGCAAGAAAGAACATCTCCCTTGCGATCTCAAGACTTGCCGCAGACACCGTATCTGAAACCGCAGTTTCCGTTGTGGCTATTCCCAATGATGAAATGAAGGGAAGAATTATCGGACGAGAGGGCAGAAATATCCGCGCCCTTGAGACCCTTACCGGAGTCGATCTCATCATCGATGACACCCCTGAGGCGATCACACTTTCCAGCTTCGATCAGGTACGCCGCGAGATCGCCCGTATCTCCCTTGAACGTCTTATTCAGGACGGCAGAATTCACCCGGCGCGCATTGAGGAAACCGTTGAAAAGGCGCGCAAAGAGGTTGAGCAGCGTATTCGTCAGGAGGGCGAGCGCGCTGTTATGGAAACCAACGTAAACGGTCTTAACCACGAGCTTGTACGTCTGATAGGCAGACTGAAATACAGAACCTCCTACCGCCAGAACGTGCTCAGCCACTCCATTGAGGTAGCGCACCTCGCCGGAATCATGGCAAGCGAGCTTGGCGTTGACGAGGCTCTCGCAAGACGCGCAGGTCTGCTCCACGATATAGGAAAGGCATTAGACCACGAGATCGAAGGCTCCCATGTACAGATCGGCGTTGATGTGTGCCGCAAGTACAAGGAAAGCCCTGAGGTCATTCATGCTATTGAAGCTCACCACGGCGACGTTGAATGCCGCACCGTAATTGCGGCACTCGTTCAGGCTGCCGACGCGATCAGCGCCGCAAGACCCGCCGCAAGAAGCGAAAACTATGAGAACTACATAAAGCGCCTTGAAAAGCTTGAGGAGATCTGCTGCTCCTACAACGGAGTTGAGAAGTCCTACGCTATTCAGGCTGGCCGTGAGGTTCGCATCATGATCAAGCCGGAAGCCGTTTCCGACGACGGCATGAAGGTGCTTGCAAGAGATATCGCAAAGCGCATCGAAAGCGAGATGGACTATCCCGGTCAGATAAAGATCAACCTTATCCGGGAAAGCCGCGCAGTTGATTACGCAAAGTAACTCACAATTAATAATCGGCGCTCCCTGCATAACCTATGCGGGAGCGCCTTGTTATCTTCTGACACAAATATACATTTTTCTACAAAATAAGGGAAAGGGTATCTCGACATGATTTTATTTGATGCGTCAAAATGCGTTTCCTGCAACTCCTGTATACGCGCTTGTCCCACTCCGGAAGCCAACAAGGCGATAATCACAGAAAGCGGAAAGACCATTTACAACATCGATCAGGATAAATGTATCCGCTGCGGCGCCTGCGTCAAGGAATGCTCCCACGGCGCAAGAACTTATGAGGACGATACCGAGAGCTTCTGGAACGACATAAAGAACGGTCAGCCGATAGCCCTGCTGGTAGCTCCTTCGATCAAGGTGGGCTTTGACGGCTGCTGGAGAAATGTTCTGGAATTCCTGCGCAACAACGGCGTAAAGGATATCTACGACGTATCCTTCGGAGCGGATATCTGCACTTGGGGACATCTGCGCTATCTCCAGAAAAATCCCGGAAAAAAGCTCATTTCCCAGCCCTGCCCTGCGATAGTAAACTACATACTGAAATACTGCCATGACGCGATTCCCAGCCTTTCACCGGTGCATTCGCCCATTCTTTGCGCCGCGATTTATATGCGCAAATATCTTGGAATTAAGACGAAATTAGCCGCGCTCACCCCTTGTATTGCTAAGCGCGATGAGTTCCAGATGACAGGTATCGTGGACTATAATGTTACCTTTGAGCATTTGGGAAAGCTGCTGGAAAGCAAAGGTTTCCACCTCGCCGATCAGAAGGGAAAGCGCTCTGCGTTTGAGTTCAACGGGCCGCAGGGAATAATGGGCGCGATCTATCCGCGTCCCGGAGGACTTAAAGCCTGTCTGGAGCTTGAAGCGCCGAACCTCAGCGTGATCTCCTCCGAGGGAACAGACCATATCTACCGAGAGCTTGCAATGTATCCCAGCGTGAGCGACCGCGACCTGCCGAGTGTGTTTGACGCGCTCTCCTGCGGACGCGGCTGCGGCAGCGGCCCTGCGGTAGGAACTCCGCTTTCCGTCTACCAGATGAACGGAATTCTTCACGGCATAGAGAAATACAACAAAAACAACCGGGTGAAATTCGACAGAAAAGGCAGGGACAAGCAGTTCCTCGCCTTTGACAAGGAGCTGAAGCTGGAGGATTTCCTGCGCAGCTACACTCCTCAGGAGATCGACCTGCGGACGTTCACTGACGAGCAGATTGACGAGGTGCTCCACCAGCTTGGAAAGCACACTCCGACCGAAATGAACTACAACTGCCACGCCTGCGGCTTTGCCACCTGCCGGGATCTCGCTAAGGCGATACTTGACGGAGTGAGCACTCCGAACTCCTGCGCGCAGCGCAATCTGCACGAGGCAGCCCGCCGGCAGTCGCATATCGAGCAGACCAACTCAAGCATTAGCGATATAACATCTCAGCTCAGCACGGTGGTTTCCAGCCTTACCGAGAGCATAAAAAGCGTTACCGAAGCTGCTGGAGGTATCACCCGGCTCAACAGCCAGAACCATGATGAAGTCACCGCTCTGTCTGACGTTATTTCAGAGCTGCGGACGCTTACTGACAGCATCAATTCCTCAATGGGAACGATCAACGAGAGCGTGACTGGATTTGAGAAGATGACCCGGAGCATCAGTGATATTGCCCGGCAGATAAATATTCTGGCGATCAACGCAAGCATTGAAGCTGCCCGCGCCGGAGAAGCAGGAAAGGGCTTCTCAGTGGTTGCCGAGGAGGTGCGCAGTCTTGCACAGCACTCCCAGACCGCAGTGACCGAGGCGGAAGCAAGCAACAAGCTGGTCTTCAGCAATATAGATGATGTAAATGTGATCGTCGGCACGATAAATGAGAGAATGACAGATATCCTGTCGATGATGGAAAGCATGAAGAGTAATATCTCTGATACCCTCGAAAAGGGCAGCGACATCAGCACCGCAATGACCGATGTTTCCGGAATAACTTCCACCGTAGATACCCTCGTAAGCCGCGCAGAGGACATTCTGAACGAAACTTAAGGAAGCACTGATTAAATCTGGTGCGCAGGTTGCGCTGTCAGATTTTTCGTCAGATTGTACAAATTTCGCGCAGGCGGGCTGGTCTGTCGGTCAACCCCTCTGTCACTGACGTGACACCTCCCCCACCGGGGGAGACCACGCCCGTCAAGCGGAATTTGTGCAATATGGCGGAAAAGATGCAAGCAAGATGCGTGCCAAGCCGTCAGGCGTGATTTATTCAGTGTTTCCTTAATAAGCATTTATGCAATACTATTCCCAAAACAGTCAAGGAGAATGAAATGTCAAAGCCCACCGACCTTCGGGTAGTAAAAACCCGCCAGACGATCCGGAATGCGCTTATTTCCCTGATGTCGGAAAAGGAGCTTCAGGACATCACAATTTCAGAGCTGTCCGCCCGCGCGCAGATAAACCGAAAGACCTTTTACCGGCATTATCGGGCGATATCCGACGTTGTGACGGAATTTGAGGACGAGCTTCTGTCGGATTTCTCGGATATCCTGAAAAGCAGCAAAACCAGCATCTTTGATATAGGCGCTGTGCTGAAAGAGATCAGCGCTCTTATCAGCGGAAATCAGGATTATTTCCAGAAGCTGCTGAAGCTTAATCCCGAGCTTTTTAGCGGCGGCAGGATCAAGGCTATGCTGCGCCGATCGCTGGAGGTTGCGCTCAGAGATGTATGTAGGATATCGGACGAGCAGACCCTCCACGCACTGTCGGAGTTCACGATAAGCGGATTTCTGGCGCTTTATTCCTCCTGGTTTGACGGAGGCTGCCGGGAGAGCCTTGACGCGCTCACCGAGATCTCGCGGAAAATGATCTCTGACGGATTAAAGGGCTTTGTGCCGGACGATAAGCTGCGGGAGATAATATCATAGAACAGCAGGGCTGCCGAAAAACCATGTTTTTGGTAGAATTTCTGATTTCACCGTAGGGGAGGGGCTTGCCCCTCCCGTATTCTAATGCCGTTTTCCGGGAGGGGCAAACACGGACGTTTGCCCACTCGCCCCAGACCGCCGCAGGAAGCGGCGCTTAATGGGCGGGAGGGGCAAACACGGACGTTTGCCCACTCGCCCCAGACCGCCGCAGGAAGCGGCGCTTAATGGGCGGGAGG
>JAGAJA010000082.1 GCA_017829075.1 Oscillospiraceae bacterium
ATGGCATGAGCTGAAATATTTTCAGAAATAAAACTTGTATTTTCGGATTTTTAATTTAATGTTATTGTTGTCTGCAGTTTGATTTTATATCCGTGGAAGTCGCCGGCGGGCGTACCCGCCCGACAAATTCCAATTCATCGCTCACTAGATAATCACCGAGCAACAAAACAGCCCGGAAAGATATGAAGTCCTTCCGGGCAAACAGATGAATTATCAGAACTCCGGCTTATCCACCTGATTGTTTATCTTAGTACCCTTTTGCACCGTCAACGTGAGAATGAACATCATAACGCCGATTACCACAGACAGGGCAATTCCGACCAGAATGCTCGCGATATTGTCCGCCAGCACGAAATCCCCGGCAAACATCTCGCCTGTTACCAGCGAACGCAGGGTCAGCGGGTGGAATTTCGTCAGATCAAGGGAGGTCAGAATAAGCTGAACAATGGAAACGCCGATATACATGAGTACCGTGACTACTCCCGGACGGCTGGTGCAAAGCCCAATGGACATATACACCACCGTGAAGAACGTCATATATACAGCGGACATCAGCGACGCCAGCAGCAGCATTCCCACGCTGATAGTCCCGTTTGTGAACATCACATTGCAAAGTCCTCCGGTAATGCAGCAGCCAATAAAGGAGGTCGCAAAAACTGTACCCGGATAGAGAACGTATTTCGGCACTAAATAGCTGAAATTATCCAGACCAGCGCAGGACGGAATAATCGTTGCCCGCTTTTTCTGCTCGCCGCCACATGGCGACATAAGCACCAGCATGATTATCAGAAGCGACGTTGCGCACAGGTCAGTCATCGTCAGGCTGAAAACCATGCCCGCGTCGTCAAAAAGCGCTGCGGTTTCAACCATGATATCAGACGGACTTCCCGCAACTGAGCCGGCTGTAAATAACGAATTCATCAGCACCGACATTCCCCAGTACATCAGAGGATCTGCGATTGCGAAAGAGAGAATTGCGATCAATACTCCACCTAAACGGAATGTTCTCGTAAACTGTAACCATTCCTTTTTGAAGCCGTATTTAATTTGCATTTCTATCCACCACCATTCTGAATACCTCTTCAAGACTTGCCGTGCCGATCTTAAGGTTCTCCGCCGCCATATCGTTGTCCGCCAGCAGCCGGATAAGCCGCCGTGAGCATTCCTCCGCATTGTCAGTGCCAAAGCGGAACGTATTGTTTATGTCATTGTATTCGGCTCTTGCGAAGTCCACCGTCAGCAGCTTGATCTTCATTTCGTCGGTAAGTCCTCTCACCTTGAGATGAACCACGTTCCCGGCATATTTGCGCAGAATGTCCTCCAGCCTGCCCTCTTCTGCAAGAACACCATTTGTCATTATTCCAATGCGGTTGGCAACACGCTCAACGTCCGACAGAATATGCGTCGATAAAACAATAGTGCTACCCATGCTTTTCAATCTCTCGATTATGGAGATGACCTCCGCACGTCCCTCCGGGTCAAGCGCCGAGGTCGGCTCGTCAAATATCAGCAGCTCAGGATTTCCGATAATTGCCGCGCCCATGCCAAGCCGCTGGGTCATTCCTCTTGAATAGCCCTTTGCCCGGCGGTCTGCCGCCTTTGTAAGTCCCACAATGTCAAGAACTTCGTTCACACGGCTGGGAATATCACCCTCATAATTGCAGCAAGCAGCGATATATGACAGGTATTCCCTGGACGTCATATAGCCGTAGATCATGGGGCTTTCCGGAAGATAGCCCACTTTTACCGGCTTGCCGTCGCCAAGAACTATTTCACCCTCGTCCTTAGGAATGATATTCGTGATTATGTTCATGGTAGTAGTCTTTCCGCAGCCGTTGCGCCCCAGAAAGCCGTATACGTCGCCCTTTTCGATATCCATGCTGAGTCCCCTCAGTACGGAAAAGGAACCGTATTTCTTGTAAAGATTGCGTATTCTGACCAAAAAATTCACCCTTTCCATCTGGTATATAATAACATATTACATTATCACAGCGAGTTTGTCAATAGCTGAGACCAGCTCCGCTTCCCAAAACGCCATGACCAGCGCATTTTTGCTGTTAATATGCCATATATACAGTATAATCTGTTTATATTGTTTTGTCAAGGGGTTATGAGAAAATTTTTACAAATTTCCAAAGAAACAGAAAATTCCCCGCCGGATACGGCGAGGAATGATTTCTGTAACCAATAACTTATGTCAAATCAGTTATACTGCTCTCTGTACAAGACCGGAGCGCAGGCAGCGTGTGCAGGCATTTACTCTGCAGGGAGTGCCGTTCACGATTGCTTTAACCTTCTTAACATTGGGCTTATAGGTTCTGTTGCTGCGTCTGTGAGAGTGAGAAACCTTGATACCAAAGGAAACGCTCTTGCCGCAGATTTCACATTTTGCCATTTGAAGCACCTACCTCTCTGATGAATTTTTTCAGTAACGTATAATATTTTAGCAGAAACGCCGCTAAAATGCAAGTGTTTATTAATAATTCGCGGAATTTTTGTAGATACTCACAAACCATTAGCGGATAACTCTACACAAATTCAGCATTGTGACTAAACAACTTGTATAAACGATCCAAAAGCATATACTGCTTGTATTTTTGCGCAAAATTCAGTCCCTGATACTTGCCGAATAAATGCCCCACCCCTCGTCTATAAAGGTGACGGAATTCTGTATCATAAAGGTCTTGTAATGATTTCCCAAATGCTTCCCCGGATCCCCACCCTCTATCGGGAGGGTATAATTTATGTTGAGGTAACGCTCACCCCGCAGGAACGCTCCGGTGACAGTACCGCCTGCCGTTTCTATCTCATCAAACACCGTCTGAACGTCCTCACGGTCTGCGAAGACCTCCCGGCTGACGGGAACTCCCACCAGTTCGGTAAGCCCCTCGCCGCCGCTGTCCGTGAAAAAGTCTTCTCCGATAACAAAATAATAGGGCTTCCATGTGTGTGCGCCTGCGTTCTCTATCGTATCCCATGCGGAATCCCACAGTATATAAATGCCATTTTCCAGATCAACACGACAGAATCCCAAACCGGGATCATTGCGTATAAGCATTCCATATTCCGAAAGCTCCAGAGCGCAGGGCTTCCCCTCCGCAACGCCAAGAATAGTACACGTTGCCGTGTTTCCAAAGGGCTGGGCGAGCAAATAGCTTCCATATCGTGTATAATCTATGTATAAACCGCCTTCCGGAATTCCCGCTTCCTTGAGTTCACCGTTACTGTAAAAGAACCAGCCGCTGTCGCTGTTTTGCTGGACAAAGGCTTCTCCCCGCCCATCGCCGTCATAATCATCATAGGCGTACACTGCGGGCTTCATGCCGTATAATATCTCCGCCATATTCAGCCCGGTGATGTAGTCGTTGTATATCCTCGTGATCTCGAACGCAGCCGTTTCGTAGTCATCTATCCCGAAATCAAAGGCGCAGACCGAAACCTCGTTTACTTCATGATAAGGATTGCTCTGGTCGAATATATAGCAGGAGTACTTATTGAAATACTCCCTCTCAGTCACCTCATCGCCGTTGACCCTGTATGTATATTCAAGAAGCGGAAATCGGTCGTTTGCCGAGCCGCCGCACTCAAGGATATACTCTGTTTCTATCACGCCGTTTTCAAAGGTAAGCCGCTGTATGCTATCGGAACTGATACTCTTGGAATGCTGGTAGGAGTTATGCACATAAACGCAGTTCTCGCCGTAGCTGAAACGACAAAAACCGTCCCGGCAGTAGCCCTCAAACTCTCCGATCTGCTCACCGGCGAGCTCGAATATCTCCACCGGCATAAGCCCCTGTCCGCCGTCATGCCGTACGATATAAACCTCCGGTACTCCGTCACGGTCAAAGTCGAAAAGCCCCGGATAATTCATACAGATAGTTGATAAATTCTCATGCACTATCTGAGATACCCGCACCACCCCCGCTTCGTTGATAAGTCCGTATTCATCAACATAGAGTGGCTCAGGAGCTGGCTCTGATTCTGCGGTGACGGCGGGCTGTGCGGTTTCAGGCGCGGACTGCTCCTGCGGGAGGTCTGCGGCAGCGATCGGTTCTGATGTGACCTCCACAGATAAGCTTGTTTCAGGCGAATTCTCTGTGAAGTTTAACTCTGAGTTCTGACTTGTATGCTGCGATATATCCACCACGCTGCTTTCAGAAACCGCACACCCCGAAAGCATCACCGCTGCCAGAAGCGGAAGCACCTTCACACCTTTCATATAATCACCCCGAATTATCGTAGTAATTATATTGTAGCATCACTTTCAGCGCATTTCAATAATTGTTACAGAACTGTAAATATACTGTAACCATTTTGTAATAAAAAGGCGGCAGGAAAGGGTGCCCCTTTTGGCAATTCCGCCCCGCCGCCTGAAAATTCATTCTTAAAGAGTAACAAACCCTACCTTCTTCTGCACCTTCTGGAGCGTCTTTCTGGAAGCCTTGTAAGCCTTCTCCGCGCCCTGCTTCATGCAGCCCTCAAGGTAAGCCTTGTCCGCAAAAATGCGCTTGAATTCCGCCTGCATAGGAGCCAGCATATCCGCGGTAGCCTCGCCGACAGCGGTCTTGAAATCGCCGTAGCCCCTGCCCTCGAATTCCCGCTCAATATCCTCGAAGCTCTTGCCGGTGACAGCGGAGTAAATGGACATCAGGTTGATAATTCCGTCCTTACCCTCGCGGGCGCATACCTCAGTTTCGCTGTCGGTAACGGCACGCTTGAACTTACGGATTATCGTGTCCTTGTCGTCCAGTATCCATACGCTTGCGTTGGGATTTTCGTCGGATTTTGACATCTTCTTTGTCGGCTCCTGAAGTGACATTACCTTTGCGGTGGTCTTTGTGATGTAGCCGTCCGGCATGGTGAATACATCGCCGTAAATTCCGTTGAAACGCTGCGCGATATTCCGTGCAAGCTCCAGATGCTGCTTCTGGTCGATACCCACCGGAACAAGATCAGCCTGATACAACAGGATATCCGCCGCCATAAGCACCGGATAGGTGAAAAGACCCGCGTTCACATTGTCCGGGTGCTTCGCAGACTTGTCCTTGAACTGGGTCATTCTGGACAGCTCGCCGAACTGGGTGTAGCAGGAAAGAATCCAGCTTAATTCCGCGTGGTTAGGATTGTGACCCTGCACGAACAGCGTGGATTTCTCTGGGTCAAGCCCCATTGCGATAAGCAGCGCGTAGCTCTCCTTTATCTGATTGCGGAGCTTCACCGGGTCCTGTCTTACTGTGATAGAATGCAGGTCAACAATGCTGTATGTGCAGTCGTACTCGTCCTGAAGCTTCACCCAGTTCACCATTGCGCCGAGGTAATTACCGAGGTGCGGGGTGTTCGTGGGCTGAATGCCGCTGAATATCTTCTTTTTCTGTTCTTCCATAATAGGTTGTTCCTTTCTTATTAAACAAGCAGCGTTTTTGCCGCTTCTCCTAGTATCTTAACGCCCTTTTCTATCTGCTCGTCCGTGGGTGTGGAGTAATTCAGCCGGAACGAGTGAGAAACCGCGTTTTCATCAGCAGTGAACGCATTCCCGGGGACTACCGCGACTTTCATCTGTACTGCGCCCTTGCAGAATTCGTTCATGTTGAACCTATCCGGCAGTGTCGCCCAGATAAACAGACCGCCCTGCGGCTGTGTGAAGCTGATGAAATCCGGAAGCTCCGCTTTTAGCCCGTCCAGCATAAGCCTGCACTTGTGGCGGTAAATTCCGCGAAGCCTAGCCAGATGCTCGTCAAAATCCACTGTTGTAAGGAAGCGGTAAGCCAGCATCTGCGCCCAGATATTCGTATGCACAGTGCTTGTCTGAAGTCCGACGACCGCCTTTGAAACGATCTCGGAAGCCCCCAGCAGATATCCTACCCGAAGTCCCGGAGCAAGGGTCTTTGAGAATGTACCGCAGTAAATAACGTTGCCCTTTGTGTCAAGCTCCTTAATTGAGGGAACGTCCTCCCCCTCGAAGCGAAGCGCGCCGTAAGGGTTGTCCTCCAGTATGTACACGCCGTATTTCTCCGCCAGCGCGAGTATTTCCTTTCTGCGCTGAAGCGTTGAGGTCTTTCCGGTAGGGTTCTGGAAGTTCGGGATAGTATAGATGAATTTCGCAGTGGGATTAGCTTTGAGCGTTTCTTCCAGCTTATCCGTCATCATTCCGTCCTCGTCCATGGGAACTCCCTTAAGCTGCACGCCGTAGCTTCTGAACGCATTCAGCGAGCCGACAAACGCTGGATCCTCGCAAATGATGACGTCCCCCTCGTTGCAGAGTATCTTTGCGGTGGTTTCGATAGCCTGCTGAGCGCCACTGGTAATTATCACCATGTCACCCTCGTGGAACAGTCCTTTTTTCGTGAGATCGTCCCTGAGCCACTCCCGGAGCTTTGGATAGCCCTCTGTTATGGAATACTGTAGCGCGTTTATCGGCTCCTCCCGGAAGATATCCTCCGAAAGCTTTGCGATAACGTCTGTCGGGAAAGCCTCCGGCGCGGGATTTCCGGCGGCGAAGCTTATCACCTCCGGGTCGGCGGTAAATTTAAGTATCTCGCGTATCGCAGAGGGCTGAAGCCCCGAAACGCGGTCAGAAAAAGGCTTTAACATTTTCTATCTCCTGTCTGCGGCGGTCTGCCGCAAGAATAAAATATCCGAATATAATTATATCACAACATTCCCTCTTTGTAAAGCCATATTTTCACCCCACCCGCGAATTTTGTTGTTGACTAAATACCTCCTCCGTGCTATAATTTATACGGAATAAACCGTCAATTTCTGACAAAGGGGTAAAAAAATGAGCAAGGTAACTGAAAAGGCAGACGAAATAGACAAAGGCATTGAAAAGGAAATAAAGCAGAAACGCACCGGAATGAAGCAGTTCTTCAAGGATCTGCTGAACATTTACGACGGCATGATGACCTATGAGGAAATAGACGAGATGATGATGGAGAACACGGTTATCCACGGACCGAATATGTGGATACTGATGCTCGCCGCCCTCATTGCTTCAATCGGACTTAATATGAACTCCACCGCGGTCATCATCGGCGCAATGCTCATCTCTCCGCTTATGAGCGGAATCCTGACCATGGGCTATTCACTCGCAGTGAGGGATCTGCGGCTGCTGCGCCGGGCATTGCTGCGCTTCGGAACTCAGGTGATGATAAGCCTTATAGGCTCTACGATCTACTTCCTGATAACGCCGCTGGACGCCCCCACTACTGAAATGATCGCCCGGACAAGCCCGACTATCTGGGACGTTCTTATCGCCCTGTTCGGCGGAATTGCCGGAATGATAGGAAATACCAGAGAGAAAAAGGGCAACGTTATCCCCGGCGTGGCTATCGCGACTGCGCTTATGCCGCCGCTCTGCACCGCCGGCTATGGAATTGCTACCGGACAGTTCTCCTTCTTTTTCGGCGCGTTCTACCTGTTTCTGATCAATACGCTGTTCATTTCTCTGTCGGCTATGATAGTTACTCTGCTGCTGCGGGTTCCCTATCACCGCAACGTCAGCGACAAACAGCAGAAGAAGATAAACCGCGCCGTCGCCGCAATTACTATCGTTGTAGCAGTACCCAGCATATTCTTCGGCGCGTCCACCGTTTACAGCTCGGTCATGGACAACAATATTTCAAGCTTCCTGTCTAGCGAGTTCGTTTTCTCTGGAACTTCACTGGTGCAGAGCAGCGCGGATAAGTCCGAGAAAACCATCTCCGTTTCCCTTGTCGGAACTCCGATATCAGATGATGTGATAGATATGCTGGAACAGGAAATGCCGAAATACGGACTTGACGGCTACAAGCTGATAGTGACCCAGAACCAGATGATAACCCCCACCGAGGACAACTCCGACAAGATCACCATAGCCTTGCAGGAAAACCGCATAGACGAGCTGGAACAGATACTCTCCCGCTGCGAGGAGGAGATCACCGGACTGCAAACCGAGAACTCCGAGCTTAAGAGCGCAGTGAATTACACTCAGCTTTCCGAAAAGGCGGCGAAGATCTTCACCGAGCTTGAGAACGTCCGCTGCGGCGTTATTTCAGACTCAGCAGGGGACTACACGCTGCTTATCGGCGACACAAGTCAGGAACTTTCCGACTCCGACCGTGAGCATATGAAATCATGGCTTGCCGCCGAAACCGGCAGCGACCGCTGCGAGCTGATGATAAACTACATACCGCCGGAAGAACCGGAGGAGGACTCCGCTGACGGCGAAGAAACAGAAGAAACCGAAGGAACATCTGAAACATCAGAATAACAGCAAAGGGCTGACGCTTATCCGCGCCAGCCCTCAGCTTGTTGAAAAAGTATTATTTCAGGATGTCGAGAAGCCGCCAGATGCTAGGAACCCGCATAACGGCTAGGCTTTGTGCCTGCCGTTATGCGGCGTGACGACGCAGATGGTGGTTTATCGACATCCTGAGGGCTGACGCTTATCTGCGCCAGCCCTATTATATTCAATGCAGTCATGCTCTCTGCTCCCCGCTGAGGGAAAGAACTTTTTTCTTATAAATCCTAGCCATAAAAATAACCGCGATCACCGCAGAAGCGCCCTCCGCAATAAGGAATGTCAGCCATACCAGCCACATCGCATCGTAATTTCCGGCGCTGATAACTACCTGAGAGAACGCCCAAGCCACCGGCAGCACGAACAGGAACTGACGGCAGACGGAAATGACCAGCGACTGAATACCGGATTCAAGCGCCTGAAAAATTCCCTGAAACGCAACGTTTGCCCCGGCGAAAAGGAAGCTCAGCGAAATCACCCGGATCGCGCCCACGCAGAGCTGCTGAGTTTCCCCAGACAGCCCGAACAATGCCGCAAGCGGTTCTGCGAAGATCTCCAGAACGATAAGTCCCACCGCCATGATCAGCAGCGTGTAAAGCATACCGAACTTAATTCCCTGTTTAACGCGGCTGCGGCTGCCCATGCCGTAATTAAAGGATACAACAGGCGTTATCGCGTCCCTCAGTCCGAACGCGGCAAACAGTATAAACTGCTGTATCTTGTAATACAGTCCATACGCGGTGACTGCATTTTCGCTTATTCCCACAAGGATTATGTTCAAGCCATAGGTCATTACCGACATAAGCGCCTGCGCGATTATCGCCGGAAGTCCGATAGAGTAGATTTTCCCGATGACCGAACCGGAGGGCTTTATAAATCTCAGACCGTTGTCGATCTCCTTGTTGAGCCGCAAATGAAATATGAGCGCCAGAACGCAGGAAACAACCTGACCTATGACCGTCGCCAGAGCCGCGCCCACAACGCCCAATTCCGGCAGACCAAGCCAACCGTAGATAAGTACCGGATCGAGGACAATGTTTACAACTGCGCCGGCAACCTGCGCGATAGTGGAGAACAGCGAGCGCCCCGCCGCTTGAAGAGCCTTCTCAAACACCGAGAAAAATATTATGCCAAAGGACAGCGTACAGCATATCCTGATATATTCCACAGCCATCTGCTTTATTTCCGGACTGCTGCTCTGGGAGCTTACATAAGCCTCCGTGCCGAATATCCCGAACATCAGGAAAACAATGTATATCACCGCCGCAAGAAATACCGCGTTTCCGGCAGCCTTGCTCGCCATTTCCCGGTTATTCTGCCCCAGACTGCGGGACATCAGCGCATTCATTCCTACCCCCGTTCCTATCGCGACCGCGACCATAAGCATCTGCACCGGAAATGCCAGCGTAAGCGCGTTGAGCGCCTGCTCGCCCTGTTCCGGCATATTGGACACAAAGGCGCTGTCCACTATGTTGTAAAGCGCCTGAAGCATCATCGACAGTATCATTGGTATTCCCATAGTCAGCATAAGCCTGCCGACAGGGGCTTGTGCCATTTTGTTTTTCTGTACCTGTTCCATTTCTTAAAAATCTCCTTTCACGCAAAAAAGTGCAGCAACTGCGTCCTAATCCGGACTTACGCAATTGCTGCACGATCATTTCTTTATATTTTTGCAATAATTATTTTAACAGATTTTCTCTTATTAGTCAAAGGAAATTCTGCACAAAAATACGGCTTTCCCCGGCGGGAAACTTGTCACCCGATATCCCCGTTTATCTCGCAGATATCCCCGTCAATGGTGATTTTTGTGCCGTTGAAGATAGGCGCGGCAGAGCCGGGAGCGATCTGCTTTTCCTGATGATTAGGCAGGGTACAGCTCCATTCCCCGGAAGAGAGGTTTTTCAGTCCCCACAGACCGGGATTGAGCTTGTTTCGGACAACCTCGCCAACAGGCTGGACATCATCTCCAAACAGCTTCGCGCCCTCAAAAAGCAGTATACGTTGCTTCCCCTTGTGCAGGGCAAGCGGCGGCTGATAGTGATTACCGCAGGGACAGACCACCTTTCCGTCCGGGTCGCGCTCACTGCCGGAAATAAATCCCTGCGCGCCGCAGGTGCAGGCTGAGATATCACTGCGCAGCCTGATAAGCAGCTCCAGCCACTGTTTTTCGATAAGCCGCTTTTCCGGCTGGAACAAACCAGTGGTAAAGGAGTAGGTGAAAGCCTCCCGGATATAGTCCGGCATTATCTTCCAGAATTTAATGATATTATTGTGAACTCCCCGCACCGGACGGTTGGAGTCGTCCTCCGGGTCGTAGACGAATTTCGGTTCAAAGCCGTAATGCCGCCTCTCCGCGTCCTCGGTAAGGCAGACGCTTTTCAGCACCCTGCTGCCCTCTAACGGATCTCCCCTGAGCAGCAGCCGGAATAAAACCACCGCAAGGGAATAGCGGTCGGTGAGTTTGTCCGGAGCTTTTTCGCCGCGCACTATTTCCGGAGCCATATAGCCCGGCTTACCGGCAATTCCGAGATGCTCGCCATAGGGCGCAATATTGTCGCAGTCGCAGATAAGCACATTTCCGTCCGAGGGTCGGATAAAGAATCCTCCGTCGTTCAAGTCCTGATAGCTGCGCCCACTGTTGTGAAGCTCCCGGAACGCGGCTGTAATGCGGATCGCGGAATTTACGATAGAGTACAGCCCGGACAGCTTTACCTTAGCGTTGAGGATATCCGAAAAGGGCGCGTATTCCGGCGGGATAAGCTTCATCAGAAACCCGAAACCCTCCCCGGTGTCTGCGGTGAGCATGAGCGGCATTACGAACGCGGGGCTTTCAATTCCCTGCTCGCACAGCCGCTGGAGATTTTCCCGGAACAGCGCGGGATTTTTGAGCTTGTTTGGGAAATACATCTTGAGCGCATAGTCGTGTCCCCGGTAAGAGGCGCGGAAAACCGCTCCCTGCCCGCCCTGTCCGAGGGTCTGGGTTATCTCGGCTTCGCCGCCAAGCTCCATAGGGATACGGTCGCCGGGTTTGAAGGTTCTTGAACTCAATTTATGCTCACCTCTTGTTTGTTGTCTGTATTGATTATAGCATTATTCCGTTATTTTTTCAAGGGGGAAGGAGGAATAGAATCATCATATTTTAGCAATAAATCAAGAATATCCACCAAAAATTTCTTGGACGTGGTATCAAGAGCGGCTATCCGTTCACATATCTGACGGTCATAGCTTTCGCTTTCAGTGTCCGCAGCTGTTCCCAGAAGAATCCTATCCGGGGTGGTTTCCAGCGCATCGCAGATACGCATAAGCACGTCAATGCTGGGTATGGATTTCGCGGTTTCAATGCAGGATATATATTTATCGGAAAGTCCTGCACGCTCGTTAAGCTGGTACTGTTTTAGTCCAAGCTCACGGCGGCGCGCGGCTATCCTTTTTCCAAGCTGTTTATAGTCAACATACATTTTACTATCACCTCAAATAATATGGTAACAGTATTATTTCCATAAATAAACCTTGTAAAAGTCATAAATATGGCTTGACATACGATTTTCATTGTGATATAATATATGTACCAGATATTATTCTTAGTATAGGAGGTCTGTATGATTGATTTTATTTCCAAAGTAAAATGTCCGTCTTGCAGTAAAGAAATTGATGTTGACTTTCACAATTTTATAACAGGAACTAGATCGTATGAAAGGCAAATGGGAAACGAAATTCAGTACGAGATTGAATGTAACTTCGTGACCTGTACTAATTGTGGTAATACTTTTTCTGTTGAGGGTTCAATCTGGGAATATCCGGAAGAGTGTGTAAATTTGGTGGATGTAAATCCAAAATCTTAAGAAAAGAAAAACTAGGAGGTAAATATGTATAACGACGATTGTTACAGAGGAGCATTTGAGGAAAGGCGTAAAGAATTAAATAGTAACTATTTAATGTTTGAGAAAAATGGAATTTGTGTGCGTGATAACGAATACAAAGAATTATTCAGCAATCCCCATAAATATCAATCAAAGCTAATAAAATTTTGGGGATATATTTCTGGCGAACGGAAATTAATTACGGGCGTTGACCTTTATACATATGATTGCATTGGAAATCCGGTTTACGCAGGTACAATTAACATTGAACTTGACGAGAACACTATAGCTACTTTTCCGTCAAAAGATTTGCCAAATTATGTTCTTGGAACATACACAGATGAATGGGGATCTGAAAGAATAAGAAAGGCTCTATTTAACGACGAAATCATATTAACACGAAAAGTATATTGTGGTTCTGGTTGGATTTATGGCAGGTATGAAGGAATAAAGAACGGGAAACCTTTAATCCATGCTATGATAGTAGAACTTAAAAATAGCAGATTAGATTATACAGAACTCTTTGGTAGCCCCAATTAAGTGAAAAAACATATGGTATCATAAGTTAAAATCCTAAAGGTAGATGAGGTACAATATTATGCCGGAAAAAAAGGAAACCACAATCAAACGTTTTGAATCCACTTCTAATTTCTACAAAACGAGAGCAGACAGAGAGTGGGCTCGTGCCAAAAATGGACTTGGTGACGAAAATTACGGAAAGGCTAAATCGGACTATAAGCAGGCAAAAAAATTTCAGGACAAGGCAGACGCTCTTAAAAATGATGATTAAAGAAACAGCAGCCGAACCGATATGCAAATAACAGTACTCCCCCGAAGCACACGCTCCGGGGGAAAACACTGCCCCAAAACAAATCAGAACCCGCCGCCGGTAATGGAGTCAAACTTCTCCTCCGCCGCGGTTTCCGCCTCATTTCCGCACCACTCGCATACTGTCTGAGTTTCGCCGTTCCAGCAGGTAGTTTTGCCGCACTCAGCGCACTGGAAGAAGCCCTTTGCGCCGCAGTAGGGGCAGGAGGGATACTCGGTTGTGATGTAGATATTGCCGCTTACCTCGGTGTCGCCGAATTTCTCCCGCTCGGCGGTCTTTTCAGTTACCTTGAACGCCCATGTAGCGTACCAATCGCCGTCCTCCCGCTGTTCGGTGCGAATTCCGAACAGAGCGTGATCGTTCTTGCATTTTGTGAGAATTACTGCTGCTTTCACTTTGATTTCCTCCGATTATATTAATTTCCCAGCTTTTCAAGTACCCTTGCCGCTTCCGTGTGACCGTTCTCAGCAGCCATGCGGAAGTATTTCTTTGCTTCGGCGCGGTTCTTTTCAACGCCCGTACCCTTGAGATACATTACCCCCAGATTATACTGCGCAATATCCAGCCCCTGCTCCGCAGCTTTCTGGAACCAGCTATACGCAGCGTAGACATTCTTTTCCGTCCCCTGTCCCAGATACAGGCACTTGCCGTAGCTGCACTGCGCCTTTGCGTGACCCAGCTCCGCAGCGTGTCGGTAGAACATCGCCGCCGCCTGATAGTCTTTCTCTGCAAGGCATCTCCGGGCGGACTGGTAGTCCTCCTCGCCGTCGTCCGGCAGCGGCTCCGGCGGCTCGGTTTCCTCCTCCGGCGGGATATTCTCCGGCGAAGTTCTCTGCTGCTCTGGTAAAAGTCTGCGCCAGCGCTTGGCAGCTTCGGGGTTCTTTTCCATGAATGTTCCAGTTTCATAGCACAGGGCTATCACCTTTATCGCTTCCTCATAGCCCTGCTTCGCGGCTTTCAGGAACCACTCGAACGCATACGCTTCGTTCAGCTCGCAGGCTATGCCCTCTGCGAAGAAATACCCGGTCATATACTGCGCCGCAGGAATTCCGTTTTCCGCAGCCCGCAGGAACCATTCCCGCGCCGCTTTCACGTCCTGATTACCGCCGCGCCCCTCCATGAGATAAAATCCAACGTAATATTCTGCCTCTGCACAGTCCTGCTGCGCCGACTGCTCAAACCAGTAAAGCGCCTTATCGTAGTCCTTTACCCGGTCAAAGTGCCTGCCCAGACTATACTGCTCGGCGGAGTCGGTGATGTTCTTCCTGCTCTCGGTTTCGGCGGCGGGAGCGGGAGCGTCCATTCGGAAAGAAATGTCGCATTTCAGCGCAGCGGCTACCGCTTCAACGGCGGTGGCGGCGGCTCTGCCCTTAAGCCCGATCTCGTCCCTTAGGGATTTAACGCACCTTGCCGCCGCAGCGGAGCGCACCTCAAAGGGCTTCCCCCGGACTGCCCACAACTTCTGGGCGCAGCCGTCATACAGCGCTATGTACGCAAGCCTGCGGACGGCGTTCTCTTTCGGGAACAGGTCGGCAATGAGCGCATCTGTGCGGCGGCGGTTAAGCAGGGTATTCTCGCCGAAACGCTCCGCGATGTAGCAGAGAACTCCCTTTATGTCCCGGACAGGCTCGCCCTGCGGGGTATGCACGGTTTTGCAGTAGCTACAATAATCCTGTTTGCTGTCATCGAAAACTTTTCCGCATTTTCCGCAGACCATACGCTCACCTCCCGGATATAAGTTACTTATATTGTAGCACAAATATCGGGTTATGTCAATGAATGGGAGGTGATTTTTCCAAACGCACAAGATCAGAATATATCCGACATATTTATAGCTTGTAGAAAAAGCAGTGTGCTACGCGCGGATTGAAATGGGGCTTCGCCCCAGACCGTTGGTTCGTGCGGTTTCGCCGCAGGCGAAATTCCCGGTGCCTAGCCGGGAAAGGCTGAACATATGGGGCTTCGCCCCATACCCTACTTCCTTTTGTACCAAAAGGAAGCGAAAATCAATTCCGCGCTTCGCGCGGTTTTGTCGCTGCGCTCTAGATTTTCAACAGTCTGATATTTCTTCTTTCCTTACCGCCAAAATCCCGCATTAATCTCATCTCTCCCGCATATAATCAACCAAAAACAATTTCAGGAGGTTGATTATGGACGATATGAAGAAGCTTGTTGAAAAATACAAGCGCGAGCTTATGGAATACAGCCGGACGGCGGCAAAGCCGGAAAAGCTCAGCTTCCCGGAAATGCTCCCGGAAGAGCCCGAAGCGGCGCCTGAGCCTGCCGCAGTCCGCTCCGCGCCGCCAAAGGCAGAGGTTCCCGCCGCGGAAATGCCCTCAGCGCCCGATGAGTTTTCCACCGATGAACGCCCGGATTTCTGGAGCGCTCCGGAGGACGAGCCGGAACAGCGAAAGCCCCGTATCGTTGGCTATTCAGACGACCAGAGTGCGCTGAATTCCCTTGAAAAATACTTTGCGGACTTGGGCAGCTCCGACCGCTCAGAACAGTCCACGCAAACGGAACAGCTGGCTCCGGAAGCGCCCCAGACAGAGGAACAGCCGTACAACGAGCTTCTCGCTCAGTCCTCCCCGGAAGCCCCCCAGCTAGATATCACCAACAGCGCAGTTTCCCCGGAAACAAACTTTGTCACCGAGCAGGAAGAGCCGCAGCAGCCGGATCAGTTCCCCCGAAGCGGCGAAGTCACTGCGGCAGAGCCGGGACAGATAGAAAATCTCGGCGAAATTCCGGAAAGCGGGCAAAACCCGGAGGAGCAGCTCGGACGGCGCAGCTTCGAAAACCAGACCCCTCCGAGAAACTCACGAGAGGATATAAAGCCCCTTGTCCAGCAGCAGAACGATGGATTTCCACAGTTCCCGCCGGAGCCGGAATATGCCGACATTGACGAGTTCATGAAAGCAAATCAGCGGCTCGGAACACTGCGGTTCCGCACCTACACTGCCCGGAACGCTCTGCCTGTTCCCAACGCAAATATAGTTGTATTCAAGAACATCGGCGGCAGCAAGCACATTTTCTATACCCTGACCACAGACAATAGCGGTCAGACCGATATCGTAACGCTTCCCGCCTCGCCAAGCTCCCTCTCCCAGTCCCCAACCAGCGGAATTCAGCCCTATGCGCTATATGATGCCGATATAACCGCCGAGGGGTTCATTCCAGTGTCGATAAGAAAGCTGCCGCTTTTTGAGGGAATACTTTCAGTCCAGCGCGCAGCTATGGTTCCCAGCACCGGCACTGAATCCGGCGAAACTATCACCGAAGAGGAACCTAACCTTACGGAGGTGTCAGATGCCTGATATTCCTGTACCCGCAATACCCGAAAACATAACCGTCCACCTCGGCCCGCCTAACTCCGGTGCAGAAAATGTGACGCTCTCCTTTCCTGACTATATAAAGAACGTGGCGAGCAGCGAAATATATCCCACATGGCCGGAGGCGGCGATCCGCGCTAACATCTATGCCCAGATATCCTTTGCGCTTAACCGTGTCTATACCGAATGGTACAGGAGCCGCGGCTATGATTTCGACATAACCAGCTCCACCCAGTACGATCAGGCGTTTGTCTACGGCAGGGATATTTTCAACAACATCAGCCAGATAGTTGACGAGGTGTTCAATAATTACGTTGTGCGGCAGGGAAGTGTTGAACCGCTTTTCACCCAGTTCTGCAACGGAACCACCGTCACCTGTCAGGGTCTGTCCCAGTGGGGAACAGTCGAGCTTGCAAACCGGGGCTACACTCCCTATGAAATGCTGCAATATTACTATGGAAACGACATCAATATAGTGCGAAACGCGCCCATTGAGCCGTATATCGGAAGCTACCCCGGATCTCCCCTCGGCTTCGGCAGCGCCGGAAATGAAGTCCGCACCCTACAAGTGGAGCTGAACAGAATAGCCGACAACTACCCCGCTATCCCCAAAATCGTCCCGGCAAACGGCTTCTTCAACGACAGCACCTCCGAGGCAGTGCGGGTATTTCAGGGGATTTTCGGACTTCCCCAGACCGGCATTGTCAACAAAGCAACATGGTATCAGATAAAGTACATCTATGTTGCAGTGAAGAACCTCGCGGAACTTACCTCCGAGGGCTTGTCGCCGTCAGAGGTAGAGCAGTTCTTTCCGCGCACTCTCAGCAACGGTGATTACGGGCTTCCGGTCAGATCGCTGCAATATTATCTTAATGTTATCGCCTATTTCAATCCTGAGATACCCAGTACCCCGATAAACGGAGTTTTCGACAATGTGACCGAAAATCAGGTCAAGTCGTTTGAAGCCTTCTACGGGCTGAACCCGGACGGCATTGTGGATTTCCGAACATGGGAGCTTATTCAGAGGATCTACAACGACATTCTTGCCGGACTGCCGGAGGGCTACGCCGGCAGCACCGCCGCCCTCTATCCCGGATATGTTCTTACTCCCGGAATGCAGAACAACGATGTCCGGGCGTTCCAGACCTACCTTAATCTTATCGGCAGAACCTACCGCGACATTCCAGAGATACCGGTAACAGGCTACTTCGGCGCAGAAACCGAAAATGCCGTGCGAATTTTTCAGGAACTTTTCGGAATTCCTGTTTCCGGAGTTGTCGGCGCACCAACATGGGACGCAGTTTCAAAGGAGTACAACTATATCCGCTTTGGAACTCCGCGAACAGGCTGACCGCATATCTTTTCCATAAAAAACTGCCCCCGACTCGTTGAACCGGGGGCAGAATTCTGATTTCAGCAAATCTAACCAGCATTATGAATTACTCTTCAGCTTGTAGAAAAAGTATCTTTTCAGGGTGACGAGAAGCCGTCAGATTCTAGGAACCCGCATAGCGGCTAGGCTTTGTGCATGTTGCCCATTGTTGCCCGACATCGTGTCGGGCTTGGGGGCAACTGCACAAACATCGTGTTTGTGCCTGCCGTTATGCGGAGGGGTTTTGCGCACAATACTTTTTGATATTGTATATGCAACAAGCGTTTTGCGCAAAACCAGCGACGAAGATGATGGTTTATCGACAGCCTGAAGCATTATGAATAACGCTTGTGATACATATAATCCTTAACTTCCTTGACTACAAACACCGCGATAATTCCGAAGCACGCAACAACGGAAAGAATGAACACAATGCCGCAGATGATGTAATTTGTTCCCTTGAATATACCGGGTATCTCGGACAGACCCTGCTCGATAGCTGCATTCTGTGCTGCAACAGAGTTTGCGACCTTCAGGCTTCTCTCTGTGAATGTCATGAAGATAGAAGAGAAGTTGCAGGAAGCGATCATTGCGTAAAGTCCCAGAGTGCCGAACTTGGAGAAGCTATATCCGCACCACATGGCAACCGCAAGGAACAGCGTGATACCGCCGTAAGCGATAAAGTACATATAGTCCATTGCGCCGAGGGTGATAGCAGAATAATGCTGCTTATCCCACATCAGGACAGCTACCATAGTGAAGACAAAGCTCAGAACTATCGAGCCAACACCGATAAGCACAGCCACAGCGGGCTTCTTGTCATTTTCGGAGATCTTAAAGGAAAGCTTGCTCTTGATCTTGGTGAATGCAATAAGCGTAACTACCGCCGCAGCCACGAACGACAGAATAAGGAAGATCGTAGCCATCCACCAGCGGGTGGTCATGCCGTTGGAGCTTACCCAAGCGAGAGCGTCCTCGTCGCCGGCATTCGCAAGCTTCTTCGTGGGGTTATAGGTCTTGAAGATCCACAGAATTCTGAACAGAATACCAATAAGATTTGTCACAGTCATTGAAGCGCCGAACGAGAAGTAGAATATCATCGCCCACTCGCCCTCGCGGACATATGTGATTGAGCCGACAAGCCCAGCCGCCATGATCAGCATAAGAACAACGCCCTGCGCAACGCCGGTATCGTCCAGCCAGCCGATCACGATAGACCAGTTACCACCGGCATTTCCGATGTTTCCGTAAGCGGACATGCCAAAGGAAGCGAAAATCGCTGCGGCTGCCATTATAAGGAACAGCACTGCGGAAAGCTTTCCGCGCTTCCACATATCATTTGTCTGTTCATTCGTATACAACATATCGTCCGCATATTCGACCGAACTCTGGTAGATGCAGAAAATGCACGCTGCAAGGCAGATAACTGCGTCGATCGCGCCGAAGATACGCATGGAATTTCTGAAATTTGCAAACGGAATCATGATCGGAACAAGACCGATAAGAGCCTTTGCGCCAAAAACAGCGATCAGATAGGACTTTGCAAAAGCGAAGCCCTTGAAAAAGCAGAATGAAAGCAAAAGCAGAATTCCAGTAATAACTATGTAGATAAGCACGATATTCACTATCGTGTCCCAGAGAGAAAGGATAACCTGATTGTTATCGATTTCACTCTGAGAAGCAAAGGTCTTGCCGAAAAGCTTTACAATACAAGCCTTGCCCTCCTCATTGTACGCATTGCACTGGGCGTAAACCGGATTGATAAACAGCGGCTTCATCACCAGAAAGAACGTAACAACAGCCTCGATTACAGCAAAAGCCGCCATACCGATGCCAATGATCTTGTTCAGCGGTGTTTTTCCTGCTGCGGTGTTGTTTACTGCGGCAGATGTCATTTGGTTATTCCTCCCTAATCAGAACGGCACACGCACATTCCCCTGCGCACTGCGCCATACTATATAATTCTATTAAATTATAACATATTCCCGCCGGATTTGCAAGCAACTACTCACAAATTCGGGCATACGCTTTCAACAAATTTTGTACAAAATATTTGTGCAAAATACAGAGTATATTTTGGAATATATATCACTGAACAGCCTCTGCGGAATATGTATCTCCCACGTCCCTGCCGATATCGCAGGTGTAAACGAACTCTACCTTGTCGCCCTCGCTGAGCGTAAAGTCAGAGGCAGACATCTCCGGAAATTCGCCGTTGACCCGATACATCCAGCCGCTCAGCTCACCAAAGCCGAATTCATAGATATAACCGATCCCCCGGACATATGTTCCCCACGCGCTCCCGGTGTAGTCCACCCGCACACGCTGCTCCCGCGCCGCCGCGGTAAGTGCATCGAATGCGGAAGCCCCCTCCGGCAGCAGCACCTCGCAGCTTTTGATGACATATCCGTCCTGCGGTATCACCTCAGCCGGATTTACCGAAATGTCTATCCAGTCCATTTTATCAAGAGCCGCCAGACAGTCAGCAGAAACCGTGACCCGCATTGTGCCTGTCCCGCTCTGGGAATAATATTCCTCCGGAGTTTTTATGTCCAGCAGCCATACTCCTCCGCCCAGCAGCGCCAGAACCGCCGCCAAAGCTGCAAGCGCCTTTTTCCGCCTTACAATGAATATCACCGCGCAGATAACCGCCGCCAGCCCGAATACTGATGAAATTATCGCCTTGATGTGATTCCCTGTCAGACCTCCGCTCTCCGCCGGGCTATCCTCGGATATCGGCTCACTGGAAGTCTGTATCTCTCCGACAGGCTCGGCAGTGGAAATCTCATCGGACTGCTCTGTTTCCTCCGGCTGAGTGATTTCAGCCGCCGGAACAGCCTCAAATAAATTCTCGCCGCGTTCCAGAAGCGCCAGCGCCGTGAAAGCCTCTAGCGCCTGAGCGGTGGCAAGCCCGTTGATTTCCCCGTCCGGGAGATGCGCGTAGCCTCCCTCTCTGCGGTATTCCTCCAGCATCTGCGCCGCTTCCTCGGCTTTATCGGTTCTCCCGGCGGCGCACAGCGCAATCACCGCCTGCGCAGTGCTCTCGCAGTTGCGTATCCCCATTGAGGTGTAGCCGCCCTCAATGCCGCACAGCCAGTCCGCTCCGCGCTGCGCCGACTGCTCCGCCTCCGGAGTATCCGCTCCGGACAGAGCATACACCGCCGCCGCAGTTATATCCACGTCCCCGGTGTCGCCAAACAGTGAGAAGCTGCCGTCCTCGTGCTGCCTTGAAATGATGTATTCCGACAGGGTTTCTGCGGTGTTGACGGCATTTTCCGGCGGCTGCTCCCCGGTGACATTCAGCGCGATAAGCGCCCATATATACGCGTTGAAGCCCTGTCTGTCCAGAGTTTCATTGCCGAATACCGCAAGATCCGCGGCAGTTCTTGTATCTCCCCCCACCGCCGCAAGGCATATCGCCGCCCGCTGATATTCAGTAGGCTTCACAAAGCCTCCCGACTCCGAAAGCTCTGCGATCTTTGCCTCGATAGACGCCGCGTAATCTTCCGCACCATCAGCTCCGTAAAGCCTTGCCCGGCAGTAAGCCGCCCAGTCCGCATATCCGAACTCCAGACCGACCCAGAAGCCCTCCGCGCCGCGGTTTTCGGTGAAATACCCGAAGCATTCCTCCGCAAGCAGCGCATAGTCAACGCTCTCTGAGCTTTCAGCCGCCGCCGAAAAAGCGGTCTGCACCGCACAAATCAACGCAATGCAGACCGCTGTTATATTCCGTAAAATGCGCTTCATGAATTACTGCTTCTTTGCAAGCGCAATACCTGCACCTGCGAGAACTACGACTGCGAAAGCAACCGCAACGCCCTCAATACCGGTAGCAGGAGAGCCCTTGTCGTCCTCAGCCGCGTCACCTGCTTCTTCTTCAGAGGAAGTGTCAGCCGCGCCTTCGCCTGCGTCGGAAGTGTCGGAGTTAAGCTCGTTGGTCAGCAGCTCAACAGCGTTGTCAACGTCCTCCTGAGTGGACTCGTAAATAGCGAGCGCTTCCATAGCGGAGGTGAACTTGTATTCGTCAATATCGGAGTCCTTGAGATCAGCGCAGAGCTTGATGAGATCTGCCTTGTTCACAAGGGTCTTGAGCGCAGCCGCGCCGCCCCATGAGGAGTTGTCAATGCCGAGGTCTGCGCCGTAGCCGTATACAGTGAACTCAAAGCACAGAACATCGCCGTCAGCGGGTGCATAGTCGCCGATACCCACCTGCGCATACTCGTCGTTTATGAAGTAAGTCCAGCCGCTCTCCGGAGTATAATCCATTGCGCTGAGATAGCCCTCTGCGGATCTTCCGGTCATCTCCGGGCAAACCGCTGCAACAGCGTCGGGAACATATGTTCCGTAATCCTCGTCAGCAAAAGCGGTGATGTAAGCGCCGTAGCCAGTGTCCTCGGTAAGTACCTCTGCCGCTCTCTCAACAACGTCAAGACCGGTGTCGCCCTCGTAGAACGGAACCTTTGTCGGCTCAACGGTGAAGCCCTGACCGATAGTTGTCTTGTCAGCCATGAAATAAACATATCCAGCGGGTGTATCCTCTGCAAATGCGCAGAAAGACGCAGCTGCTGCCGCAACAGCCATAGCGGCTGCCGCTGAAACAATTCTTCTGAAATTCATTCTTTTGTTCCTCCAAATATACATTGCGGCAAATCAATATTCTGCCGCTATACCTTGATATTATATACCTTTTTGTCTGTTTTGTCAATATTAATGAGCCAAAATAGTGAGAAATAACAAAAAAACGTGCGGAAAATAGAATTTCCGCACGAAATATTACAGTTTGTTATATTCCTCCAACAAATCCCGAAGCTGTATAACGCGTATCTCGGCAGTATCCGCGCCCTTTCCGGAGATCCCGATAATGTAATCGCCGCAGTCGATAGACCGGGTATCCCGCAGAACGGTGGTATCCGCGCCCCGGAGATCCGCCGCAATTCCAGTTCCAAGCCGTTTTAGGAACGCTTCCTTCTGCACCCATAGCCTTACGAAATCCTCTCCGGATCTCACCAGCGGTTTTTCCGAGTCGTTCAGGACTCTGGAATACAGCCTTTCACTTACCCGCCGGGAGCGTTTCTCAATATCCGCGCCGATCTCTCCCTCGTCCGAGAATGCCGCGCATACCGCGCCGCGGGTGTGAGAAATGGAGAATTGCAGATCAGAGCCTACGATATAAGGCTTCCCGAAGCTGCCGTGGGTATAACGTATGCAGTCCCGGTGGATCCCGGTGCGCCTGCTGATCTCATAGCTTGTCAGCAGCCCCGCCGCCAGCGACAGCAGTTTATCCTCTTCAAACCTTTTCTTAGCGATCTTTCCTCGCCGATAAGGGGAAAGGAATTCCACATACCTCTGCGCCTCGGCGAATGTCACTCCGCCGATCTCCGCAACAATTAAGTCAGATCCCATATCTCTCCGCAGATATACCATTTGCCGCCGATGTAAACCATCTTCACCTCAAACTCCTCAGAAGAGGTCTTCCCGTCAAACACGACATTTGATTTTACATTTGCATTATATGCCTTGGTGATATTGCCGCAGCCATCGAAAAGCGCCTTCTCCTCGTCGGTCAGGGTCTTGAGGATATTCGTGATCTTGGTTACCTCCAGCTTTACAGATTTAACATCTCCGTTCTCCTCAAACAGCGGATCACACACAACCTTGCAGAACTTGTTTACGAAATCCTCATAGGACATATCCGCAAAAATGCCGGGATCCTCCATTGCCGCAACCGCAGCCTTATATTCATTCTGTGACTTTTTGAGCAAAGCCGCCGGAGTTGCGTCCTTTATCGCGCCGTAATAATCCTTATCCACCATCATCTTTGTCATCAGCGTTGTCAGACGGTCGCCGATCGCTTTCATGGTGTTTACTGTTTCCAGCAGACTGGTCAGCTTTTTGCAGGTGTTCTTTCCGTTGATAGTCACCTTTGCGTTTCTGCTGAGCGACATACTCTTAGGTGTACCGGAGAAGGTACCGGTCTTGTTGACGGTAAGAGTTCCGTATATCGTAACTGCCGCCTTGTTTGTGGTGAGCTTGATCGCGCCGGAATCTGAGATCTTACTGCCGCTGTATGTATACAGCTTTCCGCTTACCATCAGGGTAGAGTTTGATTTCAGGAAAAGAGTTCCCCTGATATACAGCGAGCCTTTTGTACCAATAGTAAGCTTAACGCCGCTGTTCACGGTAAGAGTTGTCCCTTTGGGGATCTCCACTTTCTTGGATAAGGTGACATTCTTCTTTAAAACATAGCTTTTTCCAGCTTCAAGCGCGGATTTTCCGTCCCATGTCTTTACCGAGGAAACGCCCATTTCCCTTTCGATATAGACCGTCTGATCCTGCGGCACGCTCTCTGCGAAAGCAACAGAAGACGATACAGCCATTACCGCCGCGCCCAGCAGCAGCGCAGTGATCTTCCTTCCAATACTTCCTATTCTTCCTGTCTTGTTCAAAACCATTACCTCCTGTAAAATATATTTATTGACCTAAGCAATTTTCAGTTAAAGCTGTCCCCGGCGTCAGATTTTCTCGCCGCCTTGAACTGAGGACTTTTCTTCGTCACAGTCCGCTCCTCAACTCCCTCCGGAGTACATAACTCAAGTGTTATCCTGCCGCTTGCTATTAACGGGTGCCGCAGGACGCGGGCTGAGCATCGGCTCACCGGCTCTCTGGAAGCCGCCAGAAAGCAGAACTTCTCGTCCTCATAGGGAACATCGCCGCCCTTTAGCTGCTTGTGCAGCCTGCTCCTTGCTACCCGCACGGTGAAATGACACCAGTCGCCCTTCTGAAGCATACAGGGCATTTCATGCGGACAGGGAGCCGCAATCCGTGCGCCGAGGGACAAAAGCTGCTCCCGCGCGGACAGGATATTCGCATATCCCTCCGGAGTACCCGGCTCCACGATCAGCAGAAGCCGCTCCGTGCTCTCCCACAGTCGGTTTACCGCCGCTTTCCTGCCGGACTGACTAAGCTCGTTCAGGCAGTAGGAGCACAGCACCAGCTCCGCCTTGTTCTCAAAGCCGTTTGTAATGTCGCCGCTTCTCCACTCCGCCGGAACTCCGCAAAGCTCCGTAAGCCGTTTTCCAAGCGAGATCATTTCCGGCTCCCGCTCAATACATTCTATCCTATCGCAGCCCGCGATCATCGCCGCCGCATGAGAAGCCGCGCCAGTACCCGCGCCGATGTCAAGCGCCGTCCTGAACTCCCGCCGCTCCTCCGGCAGACATTCCAGCGTCAGTTGAAGCGCTCTGCTCACCGCGCCGAAAGTCGCCGGCATTCTCACCGCCGCATACGCAAGGATATCCCTCCGGGAGCTTACCAGCCGCCGTCCGGAGCCGTCGTTGCCGCGGTATTTTTTCGAGATATCCTCCGCCGCCTCAGCAAGCTGATTTGTGTTTTCATCAGCCAGAAGCCGCTCTATTTCTCCCCGTAGCTCTGCCGGAAATTCCATATGAACCTCTGATCAAAAATAATTATTCCGTATTTCCTTTGTCGCAAACGCGCCCTCCAGCGCCTGACCGTTAAGCTCCGGGTGAAGTCCGTCCTTGAGATATCTTCCCCTGCCGCCGATGACCTCGAATTTCTCACAGATACCGCTGTTGCTGTATGCGTCAATAACCTGCACCGACAGTCCCCGACAAATCTTTTTAAGGCACTCGATAGTCTTTTCAATCTTTTTGTTGTGCTCCGGAGTTGCTGTCTGGATAGGCGTCATCACAAACACCCGGCAGTTCGGGAAATTCTCCCGAATGGTCTGTATGCACCACCTAGCCGCCCCGGCTTCGGTAAAAAGATCAATATTGCTATTGTCAGAAAGCTCCTTGCCAGTGAGCGCCTTTTCCGGGTCGCCGATAAATTCTTCAAGATCATTCGTACCCATTGCGAATACGAAGATATCCGGCTCCGGGAAAATGCCGTTCTTCACCTCCGCAAGAAATCTCTGAATATGTACCACCGCGCAGTTATTCATGCGCTTCTGCATTTCCTGAACATCTTCCGTAGGCTCCCAGCCGTCGCTTATTCCTGCGAAATCCTCCGAGCCGTAGTCCTGCGTAGTGACCGTAGTTCCAGCGATCTCCGCAGTCCTCTTGTACCACACGGAGCTTCCCACCGCAACGTTGCTGTGGGACTTCATGCCGAGATTTTTGTAAACGTGGAAGCTCCACTGCTCCCCAGCCGTAATGCTGTCGCCGTCAATTCCTAAATTCAGATCCTCAAAACCAGTCATACTGCTATCTCCTGTTCAGGGTAATTTTTATATACTAATACTTTATCACAAAATAACCGATTTGTAAAGAGGAAATTCAAATTCCTGTCATATCAAAGTCCGGAGTATATTCCTCCTTGGCGGAACTGCGTTCCTGCATAAAGCCCTCCAGACCAGCTTCATACACTGCGTCAAGCGCTTTGCGGTACTCAAATGTGGTAATTCTCCGGTCAAGCCGGGGGATATCCTTTGCCCTGCCGAAAGGAGTATACTGGCTCATAAGGCTGAACAGAACGTCCTTTCCGAAACGTTCTCCGACCCGCCGTATCACCTCCACAGAATCGTGATAATGATAGGGCAGCACCAGATGCCTTATAATGACCCCCTTTTTCAGCAGACCATTTTCCGCGAAATCCGGTTTTCCGGTCTGGCGCAGCATTTCCTCCGCCGCAGCCATTGCGGTTTCAAAGTAATCCGGCGCGTCCGACAGCTCACGAGCCAGCCCGTCCGAAAAATACTTGATATCCGGCAGATAGATGTCCACATAACCCGACAATGCCCGCAGGGTTTCCACCCTTTCATAGCCGCCGCTGTTGTACACAACCGGGATCTTGAGCCTGTCCCCGGTCTTATCCAGAGCACGGATTATCTGCGGGACATAATGGGTGGGATTTACCAGATTTATATTGTTCGCCCCCTGCTCCTGAAGCTCCAAGAAGATCTCCGAAAGCCGCTGAATGCTGATGTCCTTTCCCTTTCCTCCGGCGCTTATTTCATAATTCTGACAGAAAACGCACCTCATAACGCAGCCGGAAAAGAACACCGCGCCGCTTCCGTTAGTGCCGCTGATACAGGGCTCCTCCCAGTGATGGAGCGCAGCTCTTGCCAGCCTGAGCGTCTGACTCATACCGCAGAAGCCTATGGAATTCACCCGGTCAGCCCCGCATTTTCTCGGACAAAGCCTGCAAATCAAATGTTCTCACCTCAATACGACCGCCGACAACAGCGGCAGACTAATTAACATATAAATTGGAATTTGTCGGGCGGGGACGCCCGCCGGCGACTTCCGCGCGAAGCGCGGAAAATGCTTTTCGCTTCCTTTTGGCACAAAAGGAAGCGGGGTGTGGGGCAACGCCCCACCACTCGCGCGATAGCGCGCTACTCGGCGCGGAGCGCCGTTAAACGCGTAAAAGGCGCTAAAGGGGTAACAGGGGGAAAACAAGAGTTTTCCCCCTGTCTGTGGCTGCCTACGGCAGCAACAGACAATTACATCATCGCGCGTTTTCGGTGGGTCTTGCCGCCCTTATTTACTGATTATATTTAAACTCCCAAATTACAGTTAGGCAAGGAATTTATTGAGTTTGTCAATGCCTGCTCCGCAGTCATTGACCGGGGGAAAACTCTTGTTTTCCCCCGCGCCCCTTTAGCGCTTCTGACGCGTTTATGCGCTGCCGCGCTGAGTGGTGGGGCGCTGCCCCACACCCCGCTTCCTTTTGGAAGCCAAAAGGAAGCGAAAAACAGTTGCGCTTCGCGCTGTGCCAAAAGCGGAAACGTACCCGCCCGACAAATCCCAATTTATCCCCCTCACACCTAACAAAACGCAAACAACGGGCTGCCTGAATTTCTTCCGCAGCCCGCCTTATCTTTCTCCGGATCGTTTATTCTTCCTCTGCCGTGATAGTCTTTATCAGCTCATAGGTAGGAGCCAGATTTCCGTTTTCGTCAAATGAGATCTGCATATTTATCGCCAGCGAATCATTGGATATCGACGTAAAATCCAGCGGATTTAACGCGTCAACATTGTACACGAAAACAAATGTTACCGACGGCATTTCCCGGAATTCAGAGCCGTTCACGATCACCCTGAAGCTGCTGCGATCCTGAAGCGCAAAAGCCGCCTCGGAATCCGCCCCGGTCACCAGCGGTTCAATGACCCTCTGACGCTCTGTGAAAACCTTGCTCTCCTCTTCCTCCTGCTGCTCGTCCTCTTCATAAACATTCTGAGCAGCAATGATCCTGCCGTTGTTCACCACGGCGTTAAGCTGCATATTATGATAACGGTAATCCGTTTCCGCAGCCTCTCCGTCCTCGGTCAGCCCGTTGTATACACTGCCGTCGATTATGTAAGTGGAGCTGTCCACCTGCGAAACAGATACATTGAACACCGGCGCGTAAATAATATTCTGATACTGTGCCAGAACCTCCGTAAGCTCCGATATAGCCAGCGTTTCTGTTTCCGACTCATTCATCTTGACAATTATCTCCGACAGAGTTTCGTTTGCGCTGAGATCGGTAGTATATACCCTCGTCACCGACGCCGAAGTGCCGCCCTCGTTTTTCACGTCCCCGCAGAAGATCATCTCCCGCGCATTCAGCATAAGGACAAGATACGCAATAAGCGCCAGAAGCACCAGCGTGATAAGCACTATTCCTATAACAACTTTCATAGACTAACCTCAAATGCAGTATAAATTAGTATCCCAGTCCGGGACATACGGGTGATGCCTGAGATAAAACCTGTATTTCCTGTTTATTGCCGCAAGCTGCAAGGGAATCGCGAACATATCCTCATTCCGGTGATAAAGCGCCACCGACAGCTTAGGACGATGCGCCGAAATAGTCTGCCGCGCGCCCTCGATCGCCTTTGATTCGCTTCCCTCAACATCATACTTGATGAATGTCGCGGTATCTCCCTGAAGCATATGATCCACGCTCATCATACTGATCTCCCGGTATCTCGCCGGATTATTCTCCCTTGCCGATTCAGCGTCCTCCACCTTTGAGCTTCTTCCCGCCCGCAGGCTGAACCGCATCGTGGTCTCGCAGTTCCATGCGCCGGCGTTGTACGCCTCCAGCAGCCCCGACCCGATCATGTACAGCCTGCGCTTGAGCTTGATGTAATTCTTGTGGTCAGGCTCCATAGCGTAGATCTTCCGGAAATTCATTCCCGTTTCATTCAGAAATTCCACAATAGTGTCGCCGTTGTACGCGCCGAGATCAACATAGGTTTCCTCACCGCCGATTTGAAGCAGATCGAACATCTCCTCCCGCGGCGATTCGCAGGCTTTGAGATACTCCAGCCTGCCGCTCAGCTTGTACTTTATAACATTCTCAAACACCAGCTTTGACTGCTCGTCCGCCAGCATTGAATATACCTTCTCCAGTTCAGCCCGGTGCTCTTTCGCATAGTCCAGCGTGAACAGTCCCTCGCCCACCACCGGAACATTCGGAGCATACAGCTCATGCTTCTCTGCGACCGCATAGATATGCTCCATGACCTCCGGAAGCTGGCTGCCGAAGCACACCAGAATAATGAAATCATCTCCATAAAGCTGCTCAATCTCCGACAGCTTCTTCACGCGGTATCCCATGAAGCTGTGACCCCTGACAAACTCGTCGCTCGCCATAACGTCAGCGGTCGCAACTCCGATTTCGTCCAGAACAGCCTTGATCTTTTCCGCGCCGTCCCCCATGCCGTAAAGCACGATCTTTTTATCCGTCTGCCGCAGATGATCCCACAGGCAGCTATCTATCTCATCAAGAAAAAAAGCCATTTTATGTCCCTCTCAGCGGATATCATTACATCAGACGAATTTTCTCCGCTTCCTTTACACACTGGACGAACGCTTCCGAGACCTTCGAGCTGTCCAGATGATATTGCTCAACATATTTATCGACTGTTTCCCAGTCGCCCTTTTCATAGGAATAAGCAAGGTCGAAAATATCGCTGTAAATGCCGCCCTTGCCCATAAGCCCGTTCTTTATCTCCTGCGTCAGCGGGAATTCCTCAAGCGCCTGCGCCAAAGCGCGTTCGCCGCCGTAGGTCACCATTGAAAGCAGACCCATAAGATAATAGGAATCCGCATCGGGCTGCGCCTGAGGAACCATGAGCGCCAGCCGCTTGCAGAATTTCGCGAGCAGCAGCGACAGCCGCATTACCTCAACATTATCAATGTGGGTGATACGCTGCATTCCCATAAGATATATCCATTCTCTCAGGTAATCAAGCCCCAGGATTACCAGCGCCTGACTTATTGAGCTTACCCTGTTCCTTACGCCGAAGTACACTGAATTAATCAGCCGCAGCAGCCGCTGGCACATAGCCGTATCGCAGGATATAACGTCCACAATGTCGCTGAATTCCGGCTCCGGCTGCGATACGAGCTGCATTACCCGCATAAGGTTGAGCGGCAGCGGAGTTAGACTGCTCTTTGACATGATAGTGGGCTTCGCAAAGAAATATCCCTGCATAAAGCTGCACCCAAGCCTCTTTGCGTACTCAAACTCCTCCTGCGACTCTATCTTTTCCGCAAGCATGAGCTTGTTGCAGTAGCGGCAGATATACGAGGTTTCCTCGATAGATTTCTGCGGAGTTCGGAAGTCTATCTTGACGATATCGCCCAGCTCAAAAAGCTCACTGTAACTGTGGTCGTACTCGAAATCGTCCAGCGCAAGGGTATATCCGCGCTCCTTAAGCTCCTGACAAGCGCCGAGAAGCTGATCGTCCATCATCAGGTTTTCCAGTACCTCGACCACGACCAGATCGGGAGAGATCATTTTCGGAACGCCGCGCTTGAGCAGATTAGAGGTGAAATTAATGAATGCCTTGCTTCCGCCGATTATTTCGTTTATATTTAAACCAAAAAAGGCATTAGTAACGACATCGGCAGTGGATTCGTCACCGTCAACGCCGTTGTATTCATTCTGCTTTCCGTTGCTGCGGTAGAGCAGCTCATATCCGTAAACATGGTTCTCTGTGTCGAATATCGGCTGGCGAGCCATATATACGTTCATCAAAAATCACCCTTTGAGCCAGATTATGCAGTATTGTCACCGAGCCTCGGTAATACTCTATATAATTATACAATAATTTCCCGGCTTTTTCAAGAGATACGAAAAATATTTACAAAATTTTATCTTTTTTAGGCACATTGCACAATGGCGAGCCAATTTATTTGGCAGAAGCCCTCGGAAATCCGCGAAACTGAGCGCAAAATTGGAGTTTGTCGGGGAGTTTTGCTTGTAACTTAGCGCGAAGCGCAATTGCTTTTCGCTTCCTTTTGGCACAAAAGGAAGTAGGGTGTGGGGCAAAGCCCCACCACTCGCGCGCAAGCGCGCTACTCGGCGCGAAGCGCCGCTAAACGCGTAAAAGGCGCTAAAGGGGTAACAGGGGGAAAACAAGAGTTTTCCCCCTGTCTGTTGCTGCCGTAGGCAGCAACAGACAACTACCTCATCGCGCGTTATTGGTATGGTTTTGCCACTTTTCCAGTCAGATTTGCACTGCCAAATGACAACTTAGAATAAACTTTTGGAGTTTGTCAATGCCTGCTCCGCAGTCATTGACCGGGGGAAAACTCTTGTTTTCCCCCGAACCCCTTTAGCGCTTCTGACGCGTTTGTGCGCTACCGCGCTGAGTGGTGGGGCGCTGCCCCACACCCCGCTTCCTTTTGGAAGCCAAAAGGAAGCGAAAAACAATTGCGCTTCTCGCGGAAGTCGCTGGCAAGCGTACCCGCGCGCCAAACCCCAATTTATCCCTCACGCCCTACTTCATAATAATTAAGCACTCCAATTACACTACCCAACAAAGAAAAAAACGGAACCAAAAGCCCCGTTCTTTTATTCTGTTAGTCGATCTCAACGGAGATCTTCTCGTCCGCTCTAACCGCGCCTGCGCGCATAACCGTGCGGATAGCCTTTGCAATTCTGCCCTGCTTGCCGATCACTCTGCCCATGTCGTCCGGGGCAACGTGGAGATGATACACCACAACACCCTCTGCGTCCGGCTCGTCAACAGTGACCTGAACTGCGCTCTTGTCCTCAACAAGCGCAGAAGCAATTGTTATCAGAAGCTCTTTCATATATAACCCTCCTGTGGGAAAAACGGGGTACAGAGCTATTGTGCGCATTTTCGCGGATAATAACCGCATTCTGCCGAAAGCTCCGCCCCAGTCATCGCCTAAACGGGCAGTCCTGCCCGCGATCCAGCCTGTAAAAGATTAGCCCTTGAGCAGTCTCTTAACAGTATCTGTGGGCTGTGCGCCCTTCTTGATCCACTCGTCAGCCTTAGCGGTGTCGATGTTTACAACAGCCGGCTCCTTGGTGGGATCATAGTAGCCGATCTCCTCGATGAAACGACCATCTCTGGGGTAACGGGAATCAGCAACAACTACACGATAGAACGGAGCCTTCTTAGCGCCCATTCTTCTCAGTCTGATTTTTACTGCCATTATAGTATTTCTCCTTTCGTTTGATTTTATTATATCAAAGCGGTTTTCCGCCGTGAATAATCATAATTATAATTTTGTAACGAGCTGCACTATTCCGCTAGCAATTAACAGCACACCGAGTAATGAAAGAACCACTCTGACTCCGCTTCTGCCAAATTTTTTTTCGATCTTGCGCAATCCGCTGGATTTAGAAAACCAATCATCATTAAAAATGCTTGTTGCAAGCAAAAAAATGCCTGAAGCAATAAATGATATTCCCCATATAAACTCTTTCATACTGAATCTCCACTCAACATTGATTGTGGTGAAATATATTTACATCGGGAATCAGCCCGGACTGCCCCAACGCATATCAGCATTCTTTCAATATACGTTTTCTCTCATGTCAGGGAACATTCTGCCGATCATGCGATATATTCCGATACGGGAAACCCGAAGATCAGACAGACTATTCCGCCTATCAGAAACAGAACGGAAATCACGAACCCCACAAACTTTGACTGTCCCCTGCGCGCTTTCCGGACGAATGACGAAACGCCGCCAATTGCTCCGACAACGATCAGAAAGATTGAAAAGAAAATGTCCAGCCCGCTCATGTCAGTTCACTCCTAGAAGCCCATTTTACCCATGTTGCCCATGCCGCCCATATTCATCGGGAATTTCGGCAAACGCTTCTTGCCCTTTCCGGCAAGCCCCATCTGCTTCATCATCTTCTGCATCTGCTCAAACTGCCTGAGAAGCTGATTTACTTCCTCTACCTTAGTTCCGCTTCCCGCAGCGATCCTGCGCTTGCGCTTTGCGTCGATTATGGAGGGCTTCTCCCGCTCCTTAGGTGTCATTGAAGAGATAATCGCCTTTGTGCGGGGCAGCTTCTTTTCGTCGATGTCCTCTTCCTTGACCTTTCCGGCAACTCCGGGGATCATCTTAAGCAGCGAATGAACGCTTCCCATTTTCTCTATCTGCTCGAACTGTGAATACAGATCGTTCAGGTCGAATTTATTCTCCTGCATCTTCTGCATGGTCTTTGCGGCTGCCTTTTCGTCAATAGAGCTCTTTGCCTTGTCGATAAGGGTAAGCACATCGCCCATGCCTAGGATACGGCTCGCCATTCTGTCCGGGTGGAACGGCTCAAGGTCGTCCAGCTTCTCTCCGATACCCGCAAACTTGATCGGCTTTCCGGTTATTGCAAGTACTGTCAGCGCCGCACCGCCGCGGGTGTCGCCGTCCAGCTTCGTCAGAATAACGCCGGTGATATCCAGAGCCTCGTTGAAGCTCTGCGCAACATTTACCGCGTCCTGACCGGTCATGGAGTCCACCACCAGAAGTATCTCGTTCGGCTCAGTTTCCCGCTTTATATTCTTCAGCTCGTCCATGAGCGTTTCGTCAATGTGAAGACGTCCGGCGGTATCCAGCATAACAACGTCAAAGCCGTTGTCCTTCGCGTATTTAATTCCCGCCTTTGCAATCTTGACAGGATCTTCCTGCCCCATCTCAAAAACGTGCGCCCCAGCCTTTTCGCCGACTATCTTCAACTGGTCGATAGCCGCCGGTCTGTATATGTCGCAGGCAACCAGCAGCGGACGGCGGTTCTGTGCAATGAGGTGCTTCGCGAGCTTCGCGCAGTGGGTGGTTTTACCAGCGCCCTGAAGTCCGCACATCATGATGACGCAGGGCGGCTTCGCCGGGAAATCAAGCTTCGCGGTGGTATTTCCCATGAGTTCGATAAGCTCACGGTGAACGATATCTATAACCTGCTGCGCCGGAGTAAGGCTGTCCATGACCTTTTCGCCGACTGCCTTTTCGCTGACCCTCGCCACAAAGTCCTTTGCGACCTTGTAGTTTACATCCGCGTCCAGCAGAGCCATACGAACCTCGCGCATAGCGTCCTTAATGTCCTTTTCATTCAGCTTGCCGCGGTTGCGGAGCTTGCCGAAAACGTTGTTCAGCTTGCCCGAAAGTCCCTCAAAAGCCATGTACTCACCCCTTGCTATATATCAATGTTTCCTGTCAGAGTCCACGCCGGATCTCGCCGAGGATCTCCCCCAGCCGATCAAAGCGTTTGTCGCTGTGTTCCTGCTTCAGAGCGTACACAAGCTCCATCGCCTGCTCCAGCTCCCCGGACAGGGTGCGGAGCCTTTGGGCTATGCCGAGCTTTTCTTCCAGCTCATAAAGCCGCTGTTCGCCCTTTTTTATGGAATAAACCACGCTCTGCCTTGTAATTCCGCCCAGTTCCTCGGCGATCTCCGCCAAAGACAGGTCGGCGTTATACCTCAGATCCAATGCCTGCCGCTGAGAATTCGCCAGCAGTTCGCCGTAGATATCCAGCAGAATAACAATATCAAGGCTGCGTTCCATGGGTTTCTCCGTTTCAGCTTGGTGTTAGGTAAAAATACTTTACAGCAACGTTAATATTATATCATGTGAAATTCTGTTTGTCAAGGGGTAAATCCCGATTTTCCAAAAAAATTGCCCGGAAACACTTCCGGGCAGCAGCTTGTCGAAAAACCTAGTTTTGCCCGCGAAGCGGGCTTTTGAAATCCATTTTTTGCCCCAGCTCTGCCGGGGCAAAAAACACTTCTATCCGCACAAGTGTGCGGTTTGGCGGCATTGCCGCCAAACCGTGCGCGCAGGGCGGATGTTCGGCGGAAAAGTCCCAACGGGACTTTTTCGACGGTCTGATGCCCGGAAACACTTCCGGGCAGGATAACATTATTTTCATGCAGTGACCGGAAGCTCCGTGCTCGCCAGCGCCTCAAATCCTCCCGCGAGATAATCCTCCGCAATATCCGCCGCATTCACCGGAGAAACGCCGTACTCATTCAGCACCTTTGCAAACCAGAATATCTCCCTCCGGTCAGCGCACAGGTCTGCAATGCAGAAGCTGCCGCACCTAACTCCGTAGGCTGTATATTCAATGTTATCCTCTGTCCTGCGCTCTTCATAAATTATTTCCCACATAATATGTACCTCCGATACATCAATTGACCTGCGGTAAATATCCGCCTTGAACTCATTTTAACATATTCTGCGGGATTTTTCCGCAAATAAACCGTTAAGAAACAATAATACGCTGATTTTATTGCAATTTCGACAAAATCCAGCGTCTAAATAGATGATTATAGATAAATCCGGTATCACGCAGCCGCCAACACTATCCGACAAAAAAACGGGGAATTTCCAGAAAAAGTTTTCCACGGTTTTAACATAGTTTTCAACCCAAGAAAGCTTGTTTTCATGCAGATTTGCGGGGTTTTTCAACTATTTTGTTGAAAACCATGTCGAAATAATCAACCATTCAACCGTTTTCACCATACATTCAACAGTTTTTAGTGTTGAAACTGTGGAAAACTATAAGTCAATACGGTGCAAAGACCGCTGTGACCGCTTTGCGTATGCTGCCCATGGTTGCGTGATGTCCTGTCACGCTTTTGGGGCAGCCACACAAACATCGTGTTTGTACCTGCCTTTGTGCGGAGGGGTTTTGCGCACAATTTACGTTTGACGTTTATATGCAACAAACGTTTTGCGCAAAACCAGCGACGAAGAAGGTGGTTTATCGACAGCCTGAAGCGGCGAAGAAAACTCCGCCGCTCATATCGCTTAATATAAATTATCCTAAGCCCAAAACCCCGGAAAGCAGCTTATACAGCGTCCTCGGAACAAACTGAACCGTGAACGTGTCCGCCGCCAGAACCAGCGCAATTATCACCGTAAACCGTGAAAAGAACACTCCCCAGCGCCGTCCGGCAGAAAGCTCCGTCCATACCTTCGGGACTTTGTACTTCTTTATTTTCCTGAGCTTCGCGATCACCATGAATATACCGATGATCATGAGCATTATCACCACGAAGCAGAACACCAGATAGAACACCACCACCGGAGTCTGCTCCGCCTCCCTGCCCGCAGCCCGCGCCAGCAGATAGTCCCCCACCTCGTCAAACGAGAGCAGGAACAGCAGAATTCCGGAAATTCCGTTGAACATAGCGTGCATTATCGTGGTAGTCACGATAGACTTTGTGGAAACCGCGATATATCCCAGACAAATGCCCAGCACCGTCGCATAGAAGAACTGATTGAAATTCGCGTGGGTAAGTCCGAAAAGCAGTCCCGAAACCAGTATAGCAAATCCGTTTCCATAGGGTCTGAGGGACTCCATGACGATCCCTCTGAACCAGAACTCCTCGAACAGCGGTGCGATCACCACAAGCTGAAACAGCAGTATCCCGGCGCAGAGCATATTGTCCGGCTTAAGCTCGTTCACCGTGTTGAAGGATTTGTACAGATCCGTGTCCTCGAACAGCTTTGACGCCAGCATTGTCAGCAGATTTACCATAAGAGCCATGCCATAAAACGCCGGGAACATTCCCATTGCACTGCTGAAAAACTCCGGCTTGCGGTAGATCCTGCCGCACATACCCCGCGGCTTCAGCAGCGCGATAGAACAGCAGATCGGAATTATATACAAAAACAGAAAGCTGAGCAGCGTTTCTATAATATAAGCCGCGTCCGAGCCAAAGCCCATGAACCACTCATGCGCCAGCGAAACCAGAATACTCTCCGCGCCCCTCGACACGAAAATAATTATCATCATTATGCCTAACTTAAGGCAAACGCTTTTAAAGCCGGGGATCTTTGAAGGCGCAGCCGAATTATCCGACGCTGCCTCCACTAAATTTTCTTCCATAAGTAAACCTCCTCATTTCCCTCCGATAAGCTCATGCTCTCCGCAAATCTCCGCCACTGTTTCCTCCAACGTTTTCCCAGCGCAGTCCACTGTTATATCCGCATATTCCTCGTAAAGCTCCCGCCGCCTGCGGAATACATCGGCGATAGAGTCGCCCTTTCTCATGGCGATACCGCGGGTAGTTATATTGTTTATGCGCTTCTCCACCTGCTCCACCGGCAGCGACAGGTAATACACATACCCATGCTGCTTGAGATAGAGCATCGCGCTCCTTGAATAAACCGCGCTGCCGCCGGTGGCTATAACGCAGCCTCCCTGCTCCTCCACCGACATTATGGCGCGCTCCTCCTCAATACAGAACGCGTCCAGACCGTCCTCGTCAATTATCTGCTGGAGAAGCCGCCCGGTGCGGTTCTGTATCACTATATCCGTATCAATGAACCGGAAGCCCATAGCCTTCGCAAGCAGCACTCCCACCGTGGATTTGCCGCATCCGGGCATTCCTATCAAAACTATATTCTTCATTATCACTTTCCCTGCTTTTATTCTATCACCATGTCACATTGTCCAGCCGCATTGTTGCAACCGCATTCAGATCAGCCCCGGCAATATGCCCCGCCTGATACTCGTAGTAGCCCTGACAGCCTATCATTGCCGCATTGTCCCCGCAGAGGGATATCGGCGGCACATAAACCGTCATGCCGTTGTACTGCGCCCGCTGCTCCAGCATTGCACGAAGCCCGGAATTCGCCGCAACTCCCCCGGCAAGGGCAAGGGTCTTATAGCCGCTCTCCTTTGCCGCCTGAATGAATTTCGTGGTAAGGATATCGCTCACCGTGTACTGAAAGCAGGCAGCAAGGCTGTTTACGTCTATTTCCTCGCCCTTTTGCTTTGCGTTGTGGATAAGATTTATCACCGCCGTTTTCAGCCCGGAAAAGCTGAAATCATACGGATTTGCGGTGTGCGGGTGGGGAAGCTGGTACTTTTTCCTGTCGCCGGACTGCGCCGCCTTGTCGATATGCACTCCACCGGGATAGGGATAGCCCATTGCCCTCGCCGCCTTGTCAAAGGCTTCTCCCGCCGCGTCGTCCACCGTCTGCCCGACTATCTCGAAATCAGTGTAGCCCTTCACCTTTACAATGTGGCTGTGACTTCCGGACACAACAAGGCAGATATACGGCGGCTCAAGCTCCGGGTGCGCAAGGTAATTCGCCGCGATATGTCCCCGGATATGGTGCACCGGGATAAGCGGCTTCCCAAGCGACAGGGCAAGCCCTTTTGCGAAATTCACTCCCACCAGCAGCGCCCCGATAAGCCCCGGCGCATAGCTAACCGCAACTGCGTCCACCTCTGCGGCGGTCTTTCCGGCTTTTTGCAGAGCCTCGTCCACTACCCCCACGATACTCTCGCAGTGGCGGCGGCTGGCTATCTCCGGCACAACTCCGCCGTAAAGCTTATGCTCCTCTATCTGTGTCGCGACCACAGATGAGATTACTTCTCTCCCGTCCCTGATGACCGCGGCGGCGGTCTCGTCACAGGAGCTTTCTATTGCTAAAATATCCATTTTCCGACCTTCTTTTGTTCTTGTGATTTGCTTTATTTTACGTCCGGTTTTCTTGAGGTAATAAACTCTATCGCGCGTTCTATTGAGCTTCTGACGTGCTCCATTTCTGCGCTGTGAAGCTTGCCCGCATTGCGGTAGTCAAAGCTGTTGCAGAAATCGTTGACGTCGCTGTTAAGCTCCTTGATGTAGTTCTCCACCAGCTTGTCGGTTGCCTCAATAAACGGCTTCTGATCCGGCTTCGGCAGCTTTGACGGAACATGGGACATTATCAGATTATAATGCGGAATGCAGATATATTTCTGCGAAGCGTAGAGATTTCTGAATTTCCCGTCCTCCCGGAACATGGTGAAAACCGTGTCCAGCATATGCTCCACGCCCCAGTCCACCTTGCTGCACACAAAGCAGGTGTTCTCGATCTCGCTGCACTTTTTCGCCTTTGCGCCCTTGGTGAAGAAAATGCTCTTGTTCTCGAATATCTCACCCCGCAGCGTGCCGAGATATGTATTCAGCATAAGCCCCAGCGACAGGCGGTTGTTCTGCTTGAGCAGGCTGTTGAAATGGGTATGGCAGAAGCCCAGACGGTTTGTTTCCATGCGCACGTCCGGCTCCATCATTGCCGCGCCCATAATGTATTCGCTGATGTGCTGCTCCACGGTGTTTCTCATGGCGCAGATAGGGCAGCCCTCCCTCGGCTCGAACACCTCATTTATCGGTATTGTTAATATGCTTTCTCTCATGCTCTTTTTCCTTTCCTGTTTTATGAAATTACGAACAAATGATGAAAATACGCTGAAAAAATGCTGTATGCACTTGAAATTCTACTATTATTGTATTATAATTAAGACAAATAATCAAGGGGTTTATGAAAAAAATTATGGATCATACGATACAAAATAAATATTTTGATATCCGCCGCACCTTTCTCTGTGGTCAGTGCTTCCGCTGGAGCGAGGACGAAAACGGCGGCTTCACCGGAATCGCCGGCGGCAGGAAAATCACGCTTACCCAGCAGGACGGAGACGTTGTGCTTCACGGAATATCCGAGCAGGATATCCCGTTCTGGGAGAATTATTTCGATATGTCCACGGATTATTCCGGCTACATAAAAACCCTCTCCGCCGACGACACCCTGAAAAAAGCCTGCGAATCCTCCTCCGGAATAAGGATACTGCGTCAGGAGCCGTTTGAGACCCTCATCAGCTTCATAATCAGCCAGAACAACAATATCCCCCGTATCTCCGGAATTATCGGACGCCTGTGCGAGAGCTTCGGCGAAAAAATAGAAGGCGGATACGCATTCCCGACCGCCCGGCAGCTTTCCGGAATTGTCCCGGAGGACTTGGCTCCGCTCCGCGCCGGATTTCGCGCAAGATATATCTGTGACGCGGTGAACAAGGTTAATTCCGGCGAAATCAGCTTTGAGGAAGTAGACGCGCTCCCGCTGATACCGGCACGGGAGAAGCTGAAAACCATTGTCGGCGTTGGAGATAAAGTCGCCGACTGCGTTCTGCTGTTCGCATTCCATAAAACCGACGCATTCCCGAAGGACGTCTGGGTCAAGCGCATCATGGCGCATTTCTACCCCGGAGGATTGCCGGAATGCGCCGCAGGAATAGAGGGCATCGCCCAGCAGTACCTTTTTGATTATGTGAGAAACTGCGGCGGTTTAGACGAAAATACTCAGATGAAAGGATAAAAGATCATGTTTTGTTATAAATGCGGCAAAGAAAATGCCGAACAAAGTACATTCTGCACATGGTGCGGCGCGAAGCTTGATATCGGTGTAAGCTCCGTCCCCACTCCATCAGTAATTCCCCAGAGCAACCTCCACGAACAGCCGGTTCAGAGCATTCCGCTCCCGGAGGAGAACCAATCACCGATCCCCACCGAAACTTCTCCCGAAAAGAATACTGTTCCTGCACCGGAGCAGCCGATTGAACCGGAAAACACAGTTCCTCAGCCCCAGCCAGAGCAACCTGAACAGCCAGAAACTACGGCAACATTCGAACAGGAACAGAGCATTAGATCAACCGTACAGAGCAACGAAATACCCTTGAATATTCCCGCAGTGGGAAAAGCAGAAGCTCCGGCAAAGCCACGGAAATACTATACCGGCGCGCATATGGCTCTCTGCCTAGTCGTCATGGGAATTCTGGCAGCAGCAGCCGGAATATTCGCAGGTCTGTATTTTTCTGTTATCCTTTAAATATATTATTGCAGGGCGGCTTGCCCTGCATTTTCTTTTTGGTAATAATATGCACAAAAACTCCCGGCGCTAATTATTTCTTTTTAACAATTTGCGGATAAATAAGTTGACTTTTTTTAGCTAGTATAGTATACTTAATTTGGATATCTTTGTTTACAGATCAACATATTCTAATCCAATTGGGAGGTTTACATAATGTTTTGTGAAAACTGCGGCAAAAAGCTTATCCGCGGCTATCAGTTCTGTATTGAATGCGGCACTCCTGTGCCTGCCGATTTCGGAAAGGAAGAAACCGAAGAGGTGAAGCCGGCAGAAACTCCTCAGAGCGAAGAAATGCCCGGTATCAAGCCCCTCAGCAGTGAAGAGGGCACTCTTGTTTTCTGCCCGACCTGCGGCATGAGAATGCAGAAATCCACTGATTTCTGTGAGAAGTGCGGCATGAAGCTGAATGGCGGCAGCTCCGGAAGCAGCGTTCCTCTGGTAAATTCTGACCCGCTTGGCGGCGATTTCGGAGGAATCTCCGACAGCGATATCGCCCAGATAGATCAGTTCGTGAATAACAGCGGCTTTGACGGCAGCGGAATATCCTACGGAGATATAAACGACGCAGACGCGCTCGGCGGCGGAAGCCTCAACAGCGAGATTGAAGCGCTCAACCGTCAGTTCGCAAACCTGAATTCGACCTCCAGCGAAATGCCGGCGATCAGCGCCCCGACCCGCGAACCTCAGCCGGTTCAGCCCGAACCGCCAGCTCCCGCTCCTGAGGAGCCCTCTCTCGGCACATTTGCCCGCCGGGTAGACGATTTCTCTATGGAAGCAGGAATGCCGGAAACCCAGTTCATGACCGAAAGCGGTCTGCCGGTAATAAACGGCGGCGAAATGACCGAACCGGACGTTCCCGTGCAGCTTGAGCAGAATTACGATGATATCAATATTGATGTGAAAGAACCCGCCGCACCGGTATATGCTGAGCCTGTCGCAGAAGAACCGGCATACACCGAGCCTGTTGCAGAAGAACCAGCATACACCGAACCTGCCGCAGAAGTTTCGGCATACACCGAGCCTGCCGCAGAAGTTCCGGCATACACCGAGCCTGCCGCAGAAGTTCCGGCATACACCGAGCCTGCCGCAGAAGTTCCGGCATATACCGAGCCTGCCGCAGAAGTTCCGGCATATACCGAGCCTGCCGCAGAAGTTCCGGCATATACCGAGCCTGTCGCAGAAGAACCGACTTACACCGAACCTGTCGCAGAAGTTCCGGCATACACCGAATCTGTCGCAGAAGAACCGACATACACCGAGCCTGTCGCAGAAGAACCGGCATACACCGAGCCTGTTGCAGAAGTTCCGACATACACCGAACCTGTCGCAGAAGTTCCGACATACACCGAACCTGTCGCAGAAGTTCCGACATACACCGAACCAGTCGCAGAAGAACCGACTTACACCGAACCTGTTGCAGAAGAACCGACATACACCGAGCCTGCCGCAGAAGTTCCGGCATACACCGAGCCTGTTGCAGCAACCCCGGCTTACACCGAGCCAGAACCCGCACCCGCTCCTATCCCGCTTAACCGTCCCGCTCCCGCAAAGCCGGAGGAACCCGAAAACGATGAGCCGGATCTCGGAAAGCTGGTTTACTGCCGCAACTGCGGACAGGATATGTACGAAAAAGAAGCTGTCTGCAAGAACTGCGGCTCTCCCAACAAGTGGAACGTCAAGCCCCTCAAAAAGAGCGTTTCCGGCGGTCAATCCCAGCAACCGAAGGAACCGTTCAAGCTGTTCGGCGTTTTCTCAATACCCGCAATTATCGGCGCAGCCGCAGTCGTTATCGGCATAGTGGCGCTTGTGGTATTCTCCAACGTACCGAGCCATTCTGACAGCAACATAGTCGATAACAGCAATACCTCTTCAGTCACCAGCAATACTCCCGGTGACAAGGATCAGAACAGCACTGTTTCTTCCGAACCGGACGACGAGCCGGTCAACCCGGTGATCTCTGACACCTCTGACCAGTCGGAGCCTGAGGACACCACCCCCGACACCAGCTCCAAGCCTGATGAGTCCAGCGAATCTGTTGAGTCTGAAAACTCCTCCGAGCCTGCACCTGACAGCAAGCCTGACGACTCCAACGCTCCCGATACATCAAAACCCGACACGTCAAAGCCTGATACATCGAGCAGCCCCGCTTCTACCACAAAGCCGACAACCACCGCAAAAACTACTACGGCTAAACCTGTAACCACCGCCGCTCCTGTCGTTTCAAAGCCCACTGCGACCGTTTCCTCCGAGGACAGCCAGCGCGCCAAGATGCTTGAAGCATTTGAATCTATTTCCAGCGAGGTAGGAAAGCTTCACCTTTATGCACAGGCTACTTCCTACGCTATTGAAGAGGGCAAGACACGTTCTTTCTACACAAGCAATATGACCAAGACCCTGTCCAGCGGAAAATCCAATGCGGCAAGCCTGTTCAAAAAGGCAGAGCCCACCTCCGCGCAGTTTGATGACGCTTATGCAAGCCTTGAAAAGCTGTATAATCTTTATACCGATTACTACACCTATGTCACCACCTCAGGCGACAACGCAAGCAAGTATTCCTCCAACGAAGCAAGCAAGTGGGATAACTTCAACAACGCTGTAAGTAAAAGCTTCAACTACAAGACCTTACAGACATCAAACCAGACCAGCGCTGACAAATCCCGCACCTATGCGGAGATTATGACCGACGCCTCCACAGCGGCAAGCAATGCGGTATCTCAGTTCACCACTGTTCAGAATGCTGTTACCGCACTCAAGAGCAGCAAGTATTCGTCTAGTGTAATGACCACGATCTACTCTGACAAGACCTCCAACATTCTGAAGGCGGCGGGATATTATCAGACCGTGCTGAATTACTACGGCATACTCAGTTCCGGTGTTCCGACTGAGTATTCGTCCGCAAAATCCACGCTGTCCTCGCTGACATCAGATCTTGACGAGCTTCTCGGCGTATTCACTATGGCAGGATACAATGACCTGTCCGGCTTCAAGTCCGAGTGCAGCTCCGCGATCAAGGCAGTCAACAGCGCTATCAATGCAGTGAACAAGGCGCTCTGATCCCGATTGCAGTAATAAACTTAATACCCGGAGCTTTCCGCTCCGGGTATTTTTTATGAAACAGAAAACTTCAAACCAAAGAGGGAGTAAGGATCTGTTTTTAGCGCCTGCTGGTACATTCCGACGACCTCCCACAGGTCAAAGAACATCACATTGCAGTTACCTATCTGCTGCCTGCGGATAAACCCGCGTTCCAGAGCCTCTTTCTGTATAGTATACCACCCCATAACCGGCAGCCGCCCGGTTTCAATGAACCATTCCTCCGGCGGATAGACCCTGTTCACCTCGTCCCCCGGAGCGGTAAGCGCCCTGATGTCCTGAGGTATCAGCCCCTCAACATAGTGCATGGCGGTCAGCTTGTATATATCCACGCCCAGCAGCAGAGCCTTTCCGCCGTTGTGCAGCACATAGTCAAGCCCTCCTGAAACCGCCTCCTGCCCGCGCTTTCCCCAGCCGGATACCTGCATCACTCCGCCGCCGGTGAATACGTCCTCTCTCATTCTGAACGTATCCGCAATGATCCCCATTGCGCTGCGCTTTCTGTCCTCCGGAAGAATTTTTATCTTCACGGTTATACCAAGCCGCTTGTCTTCATCGGTAAGCTCCAGCTCCGGGCTGAGCCGCAGCGCAGGCATGAATATGCTGCCCTCGCTGCCCACGCATTCCATCAGCGCAGATATCACGGTTTCCGCGCCTCCCTCGACATATCCGAAGCTGCTCAGACTACTGTGTACCTCCACCGACATACCGGGTTCAATCCCGATATTCCGAAATCCCTTTATCAGTTCTGATCTGTTCATTTTGCTCTCCTTTCTGCCATTCGTTTTTTATGATAATTTCCACGCTCCCGCGCATAATAAGCATAATAAAGATAAAAGAAAGTCCGCTTCCTTTAGTGATTCCAGTTGCAGCGTAATGATTTATGTAATGCCATGTCCCTAACCCGAAAACCTGATATTAACAAACTCACCCTCAGCGCCGTAATGATCTCCCTGTCCGCCGCTCTCAGCATGGTAAAAGTGCTTGAAATGCCCCTCGGAGGCTCAGTCACTCTGCTGAGTATGCTACCGGTGTGTATGCTGTCGATCATGTACGGCTGCAAGCACGGTCTGTTCTGCGCGTTTCTGTTCGCCCTGTCGCAGCTCGCCGTCAATATCGGTCAGCTTGCCGGCTGGGGACTTACTCCCGCGGCGTTGGCGGGGTGTATCGTGTTTGATTACCTCGCGGCGTTCACCGTTCTGGGATTTTCCGGACTTTTCCGGAAAAAAGGCACACCCGGCTGTATCTCCGGAATTGCTCTCGCCGCGTCAATGCGTCTTGCCAGCCACGTCATAAGCGGCAGTATATTCTTCGCAGTATTTGTCCCGGAGGGCTGGAACGCCCTCGGCTATTCACTGTGCTATAATCTCGCCTATATGCTTCCGGAATTTATATTTACCGCCGCCGGAGCAGTGCTTCTCCTCAGGAACAAGCACACCTCCAAGCTGTTCCGGATCATATCCACCACTCAGGAGTAAGCTCCCCCAGAGTGATCACCTTTCCAGCTTCATAGTCCAGCATTATCTCCACGTCCCTGTAATCCTCCGGCATAAGCTGCACCATAAGTTCCCGGCAGGCACCGCAGGGCGCTCCGGTCTTTCCGTCCGGCATTACGGCAATTACCTTTTTTATTTTGTGCTCTCCGTTGGTGATCATGTTGAATATCGCATTTCTCTCAGCGCAGATACCTAGGGTCGAACAGGTGTCTATGCACACCCCGGTATAAATCTTTCCTGACTCCGAAAGCACCGCAGCCGCAACTCCTCCCGCCTCAACATAGCCGGAGATCTGCCTGCCGTTCTGTACTGACTTTGCCGCCATGTATAACTCGTTCCATATCTCGTTCATATAATTTCCTCCTATTCCCTAAAAAACCGCGGGTCATTAATTATATCACACCCGACTGAATTTGTCAATATATTCCGTAATAATTCCGCAAATCCGCGAAGATCACATAAAAACTGCCGCCGTGCTGATCACGGCGGCAAATTTCGTCACTTATAAACGATCTTATCAGTATTGAATTTATCCGTAAATCCGACATACCACCCAAACTGGGTCACTGCGGGAATAATTGCGTAGAATATCAGCATAAGCGCCGGGAACAGCGGCGACATACTGTCTATCTGGCGGTAGTCAGTGGGTATCCACGCTTTAGTTTCAAGGTCGGGCTGGGGAATGAAGGTCTGAATAAACGGATACGCGCTGCCGCTGACAAACCGATAAATAAACAGCGTATCCCCCTCCGGGAAGAACAGCTTGTTCAGCAGCAATACCACCGTGGGAGCTGCGGCAATAACGAACATTAGTATTCCGAGGATGATCCAGCGGTATTTCAGCGGGCTGTCCACACGATGATTCTTTATAAGACTGCGTTCCCGCGCCCCATCTTTCCACGCAACTGTGAATATCAGCATATGGAAGATCAGCGTTCCGCAGATCATTGCCAAAACATTAAATACTATATCTCCGCCGAGCATGGTGCTGAACATTGTCAGCGCCATTGTCATAAAAAGGCAGAGGACATTTCCAAGAACGATATAGCCGATGCCTTTAAGCAGAAGAATATAAAAGGGCTGTCGTTTCATCTGAGTTCCTTTCAAAAAAATTCCAAGTGTATTTGTTATCTGGAGTGAGATACTATTTCCGAAAAAAGCTTCCGGATATGCCGGAATAATTCCAGAATGCGAGGTATCAGCGATGAGCAGTTTCAAGAACAGGCAGAGCGCCGAAATTCTCGGCAGCGTATATAGAAATGCGGAAATGGCTTATGACGCAGCGGGAGAGGTGCTGAAGCGCTGCCCCAACCGAAAGCTTGCCGGGGAGATCTCCGCGCAGCGTGACCGCTACCGCGACGTAGCGGCGCAGATGAGAACAGAGATAGTAAGACGGGGCGGAGTTCCGCATGAGTACCCGGCATACACCAAAATGATGTCCCGCATGGGCATTGCAATGAAAACCGCGAACAGCCGCAGCAGCAAAACTATCGCCTCGCTTATGATAAGAGGCACAACCATGGGAATAATTGATATGCAGCACGCGGTGAACCGTTCCCACGGCGCGGAAAACAAGATCCGCAGCGACGCAGAGGAGCTGCTTCGCAGGGAGCAGGATTTCTGCGAACATCTGAAAAGCTACCTGTGAGAGCCGGGGCGACATACCCGGAATACTGCCCCTGCGATATTGAGGCAGGGCGGATACGCGGCGGCGAAGAACCGCAGCGTTCGGCTCCTGTAAAGTCAGATCCGGCTTACCGGCGGCTGTTGGAGGAGGATCAATAAATCACTTACCCTCCCAGTCCGGATTTACCACGTTGCCGTTTATGATATTCTCATACACTATCCTTGCCCGGCGGCGCTGTTCGACCGCATCAGCGTCGTTACCGGTCATGTTTTCAAATTCGTCACGAATGTAAAGTCCAACCTCGTCCGGGCAGCTCTTCCACCTTGCTTCTTCAGTGAAACCGGTGGTGTTGAGCTGAAGTCCGCAGCCCTTGTACAGTGAAGCGTCCGGAAAATCATCGGATAATACCGCGAAAAACTGTATTTTCTGATCCGGGTGTTCCTCTTCGGCGTCAGCCGGATCCTCTTCCGACTCTGCGACCTCGTTTATGATCTTGATTATTCCCTGATCGGTAATGTAAAGCTGGCTGTCCCCGGAGAAAAGCTCAGCAGAAAACTTCTGCTGGTTTGCGTCAACGTACTGGGAATAGCCGTTTCCCGCGGAGAGGTCAATGAAATTCACTCCTACATGAACATAGCCGTTTCCGTCAAAATCCGGGCAGTACCGCTCAAGAGCGACTTCTATGTCAGTGGTTTTGGTATAGATCCCGCTGGAGCTGTCGGTGGAGATCGCCAGAACATACAGATCCTGCTTTTCCCTCGTCAGTATCTGCACAATAGGCACCGAGAGTATCAAGACAGCTATCGTTATCACAATGACATATACCTTGTAATGGTAAAAGAAATTCTCAACCGCTTTCCAGCCGGTGGGCTTTTCATAGGCAGGAGGCGCTTCCTCCTGAAGCTCCTCGCTTTCGTCTATAAGTCCCTGACGAAGCTTCAGCAGCTCAGCCTTTTCACGCTGCTGGCGCTGCTGCTCCTCAATTTCTTTCTTAACCTTTGCCATAGGGTCTTTTTTCTTTCTGGCAATGGGACGAGGATTTGTTCCGTCGTCCTCGGAAAGAATGCTCTTATACTGCTGGTCTTTTTCATTGGAATTATTGTTTTCTGGCATTTATTGCCCTCCTGTCGGAATGGTCAGCCGGCATTGCCGCCATATTTCTTTATCAGAAATGTGAACAGCATTGTCGGAACCGAGATCGCTGCGTAAATTACTGCATAAACGGTGAAATCAGACGCGTCCGCGCCGAAAACCAAACGGGCGGACAGCAGGAACGTCAGCGGCGGAAAAGCCGCAGTAAACCAGCGGCGCCTGATATCCTGCCCGGCGAAAATGCCGACGGCAAGGGAAAAAGCCGGATTGACCGCGAAAAACAGCGTAATGCACACCATCATTCCAGCTTCAGACGAGGAGATCCCCATGACCGCCGCCGGAAGAAGCAGCATAACCGCGAAATTCGCAGCGACTACCACAGCGGTGCGGATAATATCGTATTTATGCCGACTGATGAACGAAATCAGCTTTTCCATTCCGTTTCACCTCATATGTCTGTATTATGGGTTATAATTTTCTGTAAAAATTGTGGGTAATAAACTATAAAGCCGCAATTTACGCGGCTTTCAGCTTGTTGAAAAACTCAGTTTTGCCCGCGAAGCGGGCTTTTGAAATCCGTTTTTTGCCCCAGCTCTGCCGGGGCAAAAAACACTTCTATCCGCACAACTGTACTGGCAACGGCTTACGCCTTATGCCTTACGCGGGCAGTGCGGATG
>JAGAJA010000083.1 GCA_017829075.1 Oscillospiraceae bacterium
GGGGCTCTGCCCCACACCCCGGTTCCTTTTGTGACAAAAGGAACCGAAAATCAATAGCGCTCCGCGCGTTAGATTTATAAGTCTTTTCGTAAATTATAGTTTAAAAAAGGGATCGCAATACAGCAACCCCTAATTTTTTATTTTTCAGTATTCCGATTATTGTACCTGAACATCACGAACGCTGCCGCAATGATTATCGCATATCCCACAAAGCTCAACACGTCCGGGACCTGATCCAGCACAATGAATCCGATAAGCGCCGCGAAAATTATCTGCGAATAATCGTAGATGGAGACCTCCTTCGCCGGCGCATAAGAATACGCAGTAGTAATGCAAAACTGCGCGATGGCGGCGCTGACTCCAGAACCCAGCAGCATGAGAATCTGGAACCATGTCATCAGCTTGAACCCAGGCAGCATCAGCGGGAATGCAACCAGAGTCGAGAACGCCGAGAAAAAGAACACCACATAATAGCCTTTGACTCCCTTGCCGGTCGCCCGGCGAACGAACGTATAGGCAGCCCCGGCGCACATTCCGCCGCAGAAGCCCGCAATCGAAGCCCCCAGCTCCGCATTCTGGAAAGTGGGCTTGATGACGAACAGCGCTCCTATGAACGCAGTGATGATTATTGCCCACTGCACCTTATTCGCACGCTCTTTCAGCAGGAATGTCGAAAAGATTATCGCGAAGAACGGCGACATCTTGTTCAGCAGAGAAGCGTCCGAAATACTCAGCCTGTCGATGGCGTAGAAGTTAAGTATTACTCCCGCATAGCCGCACGCCGCGCGCATGAAAAGGTCGAACCTCGCACCCTTTGGCGGGATTATCGAGCAGCGGTTCTTTATCATGGCGCCGCTCGCAATGAACAGCGCGAAGAAATTCCGGAAAAACGTCTTCTGAATAGTCGGGACATCACCGGAAAGCCGCACGAACATGTTCATCAGCGCGAAAAAGAACGCGGACGTGATAAGGAACAGTATCGCTTTGTTCAGCCGGGAAAGTCCTTTTTTCTTTTGCTCAGGCATTCCCGCGCCCCTTTTCTATACCGTCGAGCATTCTGATGTATTCGCCGAGAACCGGCTGGAAGTGTATCCCGTAGAAGCGGCGGTCGGCGGCGGCCGCGGTGTAGTCTACCGCCGTAAATGTGAACTTTGTTGCTATCTCCAGCGCTTTAGCGTTGTCAGCGCCGCGCAGGACTGCACCAAGCAGCGCCGAAGCGAAAACGTCTCCGGTGCCGGAGCACGCAACGTCCTTTTTCGGCGTAAGACACTCGGTAAATTCGCCGTCAAAGCAGCCGACCGCGCCAAGCTGTCCCTTTTCAGAGAAGCCGGTGATCACTGCAAACTTCACTCCCAGTCCGCACAGCTTCAGCAGCATTTCTTTCGTTTCGTGGAGCGTGGGGCAGGGATTGAAGCTGCGTCCGGTCAGCAGGCAGGCTTCCGTGATATTCGGTGTGATTATATCCGCGCCTTTGATAAAACGCCGCATTCTTTCTGGATAGTCGTTCGTGAGGGCGGCGTACATCTTTCCGTTGTCACCCATCACCGGGTCTATGAAAAGCGGCGTGCCCGGCTTTCTGAACCTGTGGATAAACTCCTCGATGTGCTCTATCTGTTCTATCGAAGCGATGTAGCCTGTGTATATGCCGTCAAAGTCGATGTGCTCGCGCTCCAGCTGGTCGCTTATCGGGGAAAGCTCGTTCGTGAGGTCTATGCTGTAAAACGTGGGGAATCCCGTGTGGTTGGAGAGAAGCGCGGTCGGAATGCCGCAGCATTCCACCCCCGCCGCCGACAGAACTGGTATCGCAGCAGTCAGCGAACAGCTCCCCACGCAGGAAAAATCCTGTATCGTGACTATTCTTTTCATTTTGTTCCACTCTTATCCTTGATAGTATATTCCGGAAGCCACTTGCACAGCTCGGAAATAAGCGTCCTTATCTCCAGCGGTTTGGAGATATGCCCGTTCATTCCGTGCTCCTTGGCTGCCTTGACGTCTTCGATGAATGCGTTTGCGGTCATCGCGAGCATTGGGACTGTCTTTGCGTCCGGGCGTTCAAGCGAACGGATATTGTCTGCGGCGTGATAGCCGTCCATCACCGGCATCTGGATATCCATAAATATCATGCTGTAGTATCCGGCGGGTGACTTGCTGAACATCTCGACCGCCTCGGCGCCGTTGTGCGCTACATCGGTGACGATGTTCGCCTCCGCGAGAAATTCCGAAGCTATCTCGGCGTTGAATTCCAGGTCCTCCGCAAGAAGCACGCGTTTCCCGCCGAAGTCGTAGTCTGACATGCGCTCGCGGCGGGGCTGTTCTTCCATTGATATCCCGCCGATGTAGTCGCTTTCGGACTTGCCCTTTTTGAGACATATAGTGACTTCGAACACCGACCCTTTTCCGACCTCGCTGTTTATCGAAATATCGCCGTTCATCATTCGCGCGATGTTGATCGCTATCGCCATTCCGAGACCCGTGCCCTGAATGCCGCTTATCCGGTCGTCGTCGGCGCGCACGAACGGGTCGTATATTTTCTGCAGGAACTCGTGGCTCATGCCTATGCCGTTGTCCCTGACGGTGAAAAGATACCTGTATATGCCGTGGTGGTCGGGATTCAGCTCCTTGACGGAAAGCTCTATCTCGCCGTCCGTTCCGGTATATTTGACTGCGTTGCTGAGAATGTTCATCAGAAGCTGGCGCAGCTTGGTCTGGTCGCCCAGCACGGATTTGTTTATTCCGTCCTGTATCTCAACGGTGAAGTGCTGGTGCTTTTTGTCCGCGAGGGTGCGTATCGTGCTGGCGGTGTCCTCGATGAATACGCCCAGGTCGAACGGCTCGCAGGCGAGGGTGGTTTTGCCGCTTTCTATCGCGGAAAGGTCGAGGACGTTGTTGATTATCTCCAGCAGGTGCCGTCCGGAAGTCTGTATCTTTTCCAGGCAGTCGTTGACGCGCACGGCGTCGTCGATGTGCTCCTGCGCGATGGCGGACATGCCGAGTATGGAATTCAGCGGCGTGCGTATATCGTGGCTCATCTGGCTCATGAAGAGCGTTTTCGCGGAGTTTGCGTGCTGTGCCTGGTCGAATGCGTCACGGAGAGCCTGCTCCACCTGGGTGGCGCGCTCGTGCTCGTGGGTGATGTCGCGCACATAGGTCAGACCCCAGATGTCGCCGGTATCCATATCCTGTGTGAGTATGACCGCTTCGCGGAAATACCCCGTGCGGTCTCCGATTTTAAATTCGTATTCAGTATCGAAGCTGCGGCGGTGACTGTTGTACATATCCGCGAGCGTCAAGGTGCAGAATGTCCTGCGGAAATTCTCCGCAGTCTGGCGGTCGGCGAAAAACTCGGATTTTTTGACGATGTATTCATCATAGGAGCAGGGCGGCTGAAGTCCGATCTGCGGAAGCAGCGGCTCAACTCCCTCCTGCTCGATGACCTCGTCATAGATGGTATCGCGGGTTATATTGTAGGTGTAAACGGCGATGGCGTTTGAGAGTATCGCCTGGCGGTACTGGCTCTCGGTGCGAAGCGCGCGTTCCAGCCGCTGCTGGTAGCGGAGCTCTTTCAGTTTCTCAGCGGTTATCTTTTGCACGGTGAGTATCGCCATGGCAGGGTCTCCATTCTCGTCCGTTGCAGACATGAACGCCTGGATACGGATCCATTCCGGGTGCTCCCCGGAGTTCTGGCAAACCTCGCATTCGATAAGGTGTTCTCCGGCAGCGAAGCGCTGCGTCATATTTTCAGCGTTGAAATTGAATAGTATAGCGTTCTTGTCGCTCTCGCTGCACCCGCAGCTGTCGGAGAACCTTGCCAGCGCTTCAGCGTAGCCGCCTATCTCATCAAAATGCTCCGCGAAAAGTCCGTGCTTGTCAGTGGTGGAATAGAAGTTGTCGGCGCGGAGGTCTACGAGGTCAAGGATCAGGTAGGGTATCGCAAGACCGTTTATCAGCCGGTTGCGCAGTTCTTCCATGAAAACTGCGCGGTGATCTGCGTCGATACGCCGGAAAACAATGAACCAGGGGTATCTTCCCACGAGCTTCTGCTTCATCTTGACAAGCCGAAGAATTACCCAGCAGTAACCCTCCGGACGCCTGAAGCGAAATTCCCCGTGCACCTCGTCAGTTCCGGAGAACAGGGAAGAAATGTTGTTTCTGACAAGCAGCTCCTTGAGGCGCGGTCTGTCATCGGGGTGCAGGAACAGCTGGAAATTCTCAAGCCATTCGTCATAGCTGCATTCCCTGCCTGCGTTGGTGCTGGTGTTGAAATAGTCGTTGAGCAGCATCAGACGGTCGTTATCGATATCGACCAGTGCGCAGAATGCGAAGCTGTCCAGCATTTTTTCCGCGAGCAGTCTTGTCAGCAGCTGCAGGTCGGGGTCATAGCGGTAGAGTTGAGTGCGATCCGCCGGCACGCCCTTGAAGAAGCCGTAGATGGTTATGCAGCCGTTTTCCTTTCCGGCGAGCATTCCGGAACTGTACGCGGTGTACAGCCCGCGGGTCTTGTGCTGCCAGCGGTATTTTACCTCTGCGCGCAGCCCGTGGATAGTGCTTTCTATAGCTTCCTTGATGAGCGGGATATCGTCGGGGTGGACGCACTCCTCCCAGGCGCGGAAATTGCCCTCCGGGTCGGAATTGTCGCCTATGCCCATGAGCTTCAAGAAATCATCGTCAAGAAAAAGCTGATGGGGGCATCCCCCGCGGATAACCATTCTGAAAGTTCCTGAAATAATCGAATCCATCGGGAATACCCCCTATTTTTTATCTTTTTAGAGTCGGCTTTTAGTCCCTGCTGTAAATGTCTCTTGTGTACACCTTGCCGCTTACGTCGTTCAGTTCGCTGCTCATGCGGTTTGCAAGGATAACGTCTGAGCGGCGCTTGAAATCATCGAAGTCGCGGCATACTTCATAGTCGAAGAATTTCTGGTCGGCTTTCAGGGTCGGCTCGAAAATTATCACCTTTATCCCGCGCTTCTCAAGGCGCTTCATTATGCCCTGTATGGAACTCTGGCGGAAATTGTCCGAGTTGGATTTCATCGTAAGGCGGTACACGCCGACCGTCTGCGGCTTCATAGAAGCGATGTGGTCCGCGATGTAGTCCTTGCGGGTCTTGTTTGCGGCAACTATCGCCGTGATGATATCGTTGGGCACGTCGGCGTAGTTTGCAAGAAGCTGCTTTGTGTCCTTGGGCAGGCAGTAGCCGCCGTAGCCGAAGCTGGGGTTGTTATAATGCGAACCGATACGCGGGTCAAGTCCCACGCCGTCGATTATCTCTCGGGCGTTGAGACCCTTCATCTCAGCATAGGTGTCCAGCTCGTTGAAGTACGCAACGCGCAGCGCAAGGTAGGTGTTGCTGAACAGCTTTACCGCTTCCGCTTCGGTGGGGTTCAGGTGCAGCGTGGGTATATCCTGCTTGATAGCACCCTGCTGGAGAAGCTCCGCGAAGACGTTTGCCCTTTCCACTGAGTCAGCCCACTCCTGCGGAGCACCAACGATTATACGTGAGGGATAAAGGTTATCATAGAGCGCCTGACCTTCTCTCAGGAACTCCGGAGAGAATATTATGCGGTGGGCATTTTCCGAATATTTCCGGTGAAGACCTGCGGTGAATCCGACTGGCACGGTGGACTTCACAACGATGGTGCAGCCGTTGTTTACTGAAAGCACCTGGTCGATGACGCTTTCAACGGACGAGGTGTCGAAGTAGTTTTTCTCAGCGTCGTAATTCGTGGGAGTAGCGATTATTACTATCTCAGCTGAAGCATACGCGGTCTTCCACTCTGCTGTCGCGGTAAGGGACAGCGGCTTTTCAGCGAGGTATTCCTCGATGTACTTGTCCGCGATGGGCGATTTTTTGGAATTGATGAGCGCGACCTTTTCCGGAATGATATCGACTGCGGTGACGTCGTTGTTCTGCGCCAGCAGCACAGCCATTGAAAGACCAACGTAACCTGTTCCCGCTACGGTTATTTTCATATGTGTGTTTCCCCCTGAATGGAAATTTTATTTTTAATCCTCTGCTTACAGAGACACAGCTTAACTATTATATTATAGTACCTTGCGCGGAAAATGTCAAGTAAAGAACAGCCATATCAGCGTATAAACTTTTTGGTCATTTTTTGGCTAAATGTTGATCAGCCTCGCGGGATATTGACTCCGAGCCGGAAAAGTGATATAATACTTTTTGCACGGCTGGGTATAATACAACTAAAATGAAAGCGAGGATACGAAAATGTGCACTGCAGCGACTTATAAAACTGAGCATTTTTACATGGGCAGGACCCTGGATTACGAATTTTCATACGGCGAGGAGATAACGGTCACGCCGCGCGGATTCCGGTTTGATTTCCGGCATGACGGAACGCTTGCGGAGCATTACGCGATGATTGGAATGGCGCATGTTGCGGACGGTTATCCGCTGTATTACGACGCAGTGAACGAAAAGGGTCTCGGCATGGCTGGACTGAATTTCGTCGGCAACGCTGATTATTCCCAGCCGCGGGAGGGCAGTCGGAATGTGGCTCAGTTCGAGTTCATACCATGGGTGCTGTCCCAGTGCGCCGATATTTCTCAGGCGAGGGAGCTTATCTCGGCGATGACGATCACCGGCACTCCGTTCAGCGAGAAGCTTCCGGCGGCGCAGCTTCACTGGATAATCGCGGATAAGTCCGGATGTATCGTGGTGGAATCCACGGAAAATGGACTGCAGGTCTTCGAAAACAAGGCGGGAGTACTGACGAACAATCCACCGTTCGAGCAGCAGATGTTCATGCTGAACAACTACATGTCCCTGTCGCCGAAAGACCCCGTGAACAGCTTTGCGGACAGCCTCGAACTAACCCGCTACAGCCGCGGAATGGGCGCGATAGGGCTGCCCGGAGACCTGTCGTCGGCTTCGCGGTTCGCGAGAGTGGCGTTTACGCGCAATAATTCCTGCTCGGGAAACTCCGTGGCGGAAAGCGTGGGGCAGTTTTTCCATATCCTCGGCTCGGTGGAGCAGACGAAGGGCTGCTGCGAGGTTGAGCCGGGGAAGTTCGAAATAACGATCTACACCTCATGCTGGGACGCGCAGACTGGCGTGTATTATTACACGACATATCTCGACAGGCGCATAAACGCGGTGGACATTCACCGCGCCAGTCTCAACGGGTGCAGTCTTGTACGATATCCCATGCTTCAGCAGGAGGATTTCAATTACCAGAACTGACGGCAGAATAAATCGGCGGAGCGTTTTCAGGCGCTCCGCCGATTTGCGTTATTCTATGTCAGGTTTTCTTGACATCGAAACCACGCACTCAACATGGCACGAGCCGTTGCAAACAATGTCTGCCATGGTTTTGCACTTTGATGGAGTGCTTGCCGGTGCGGGGCTTTGGTGGGTGCGTATAGGGTAATATATCCAATATCATTATACAGTTAAAAGAAAGTGATGTCAAGAATTGTTATTGATTCCGGGAAAAGTCTTTAGAATTCAAACTCAATTCTTTCGATGATCTCTTTTCTTCTGTACTGTGGATTATCCCAGAATCTTGCTGGCAATTCAATATAAGCAGGCTCCTCATCATCAATGTTAAACACTAAAAACAGCTTGTATCTGTCGGCATTTTCTTTTGCGAATTCCAATTCGGCAGGTGATATTATAAAGGACTTGCCGTCACCTGTTTTTACCTCAACAAAATACTCTGTTCCATTGTTGTCCATGTACGAAATATCGTATTCTCCCGATATAGCCTGACCTGGCTTGATAATACCTAGTTCCACATACGCTTCCGACCGTGGGGTGACCTTGTCTTTACCTACCTGCTGACACAGATGGTTGTATATCAGCAATTCGCCCTTGTTTCCGAGAATCTTCTGGTTTCTTTGGCGTTTTTCTGCTGCTGTGCGAGTGAACACACCGAATGACTCAGATTTTGGTTTGCTGGTATTCTCGTTGCGTGGCGGATGATAACAAACTTCCGCTTTTTGGGGTACAATTGACCTAAAGCGGGAATATGGGTCTTGTTTTTCTCCGGTGTTTTGCTGCGCGTTCTTTTGCTGATTTTCCAGCCAACTGTTGAACTTGTCCGAATCATTAAAGTATATCCATTGCCGCACAGTTTTGTCATTAGCAATTTCATCTTCAAATAACTGTTCAGGGTTCATTCTCTCGTAATTTGCAGCATATTCATCTTCAGACGATTCGGTTATTGTAGCGCCTCTCCATTCTCCGAATACGCTCACGACCGACTTTTCCACATCAAAGTTGACAGAATTGGGAATGTTATCAATGGAAAATTCTCTAAATCTGTTTACAGTGTCAACGAAGCTGCTTTGTAAGGTGTTATCAGACATTGCCTTAGCAAACTGCATATTTCTGAAATTGGACAGCTCACAGCGGATAAAGTCAGACAGTTTAGATTTGTAATATGGCACAAGATTGATTTCATAAACAAAGCCCGCGCGCCTGAAATCTTCAACATCAGTGCCGATTTCCCTAAACAGGGATATGATGCGTGAAGAATTACCCTTGTCCGAAAAATTCTCAAAATCTATGTCAATGTCATCAACTGGAAAGTCGGGATTTATCTGTTTTAGCGTCTGGATGAAGCTATTTTTGATATCGTTCTGATAAGAAGTGTCGTCAATAACTGTTAACGAGCCGAACTCTTTCATTATTAAAAATTTTCTGTTGCTTTCCTTTTCTGCCCTGAATAGTTCTCCGATTTTTCCAGCGTCAAATCCTGTCGTGTTAGCGATATTTGAATATATAGCTTCTATAATTTCTGAAATCTTATTGACATCGAATTCAGAGCCAAATACGGTTATATACCAATTGGACTGGTTTTCACGAAGGCACATATACTCCTCGTCAACCTCTGCTAGAACACCATTTTCTGTAATGGAAATGCCGCTCACAAGTGTTATTCGAAGAATTTCAGCATTTCGTTGGATATTATCATTGCGCTCACCATAGGCTGCGGCAAACCTCTTGAATTCGTGGAAATACTCCTGAAACCCATTATTAGCTGCACTCACGGAAATACTGTTCTTGTTTATCTTGTAGTCCCGGTTATATTCCTTGCAGCCAAAAAGTCTCACAAAGTTTTCATTGTTGGTTCTCTGACCTTTATCCACAACGTAAAAACTGTTTCTGAGAATCATTTTTGAGCTTGGCAGATAAGCTTCCTTTGCAGGATAAAACTGAAGTTTGCCGTGGTATTTCACCAGCACCTGACCATCGTAGGAAAATAGTGTTTTGTTGGCAGAATCGCCGTATGTTTTATTGAAAGAAGGCTGTTCAATGATTCTGTATATCGTTTTGGACAGATCAGAGCTTGTTTGAAAATCCATAGAGGGCAGCTTAAGCATTAATCCATAGAAATCCTCAGAACACAGGTCAGTAACTCTGCTACAGAAATTGAATTTCATAAAAACATCATACACCAGCTCATAGCTTTCGTTTATTTTGACTGCTATGTCTTTCAGATATTCCTCGTCGATTACAGGCACAACATCTGCGAACTTATTATTGTTTCTTGCGTTGTAGTTCTGCAAAATTTCCCGCGGAGAATAGCGCTTTTCCCCTACCTCAACCCATTTGGTTTCATTGAATACCTCGAGAATATAATTTTTAATTTTTCCTATGTATTGTCTTTTATACCTTTGTAAATTGCCGAAAAAAATGATATTAGCTTTAGAGAAATAAAAGGGAGTTGATAAATAAAAATTAAGTGCAGAATCTCTAATGATCCATTCAACTATTTCTGATGTAGAAAGCTTTGATAGAATATCTTCAAGGTGATTGATATACGGTAAAGTGTACTCTATAGAGAAATATGAGGAAGCACCTGCGCCGTCGCTCTTCTCTATTTCTCTATAATATTCGTCGTGATATGCACCTTTGGGGTCCACCCGCTGTGGTGCTATTTCCGGATAATCTTTAACGCCAAATTTTCGGATAAATTCTTTAAATTCCTGAATTTCGGTTCCACTGACAAAGAAAACGTAGCAGGGAGGGAATGGTCGGAATTCATCGCCAAACAGCTTTTCTGCTAAAGGATTTCCATAATCTGCGCCAAAATAAAAAAGCTCACTATCCATGCGGAAGTTATCCTTGGTACAGGGGAAGTTGTATTTGAAATCACCCGGCGGCATCCAATTTTGTTCATGCCTATAGTTTTTCCACAACCATTTCACAAACTCCACAGCCTTGTCATAAGTATCAACTGCTGAATTTACTGCAGAAATAATATTGCTGCGGTCGCGGTACTTGAATTGTACTGTTGGATAAGCTTGGCTCCTACAAATAACGCGCTCAATATGAGACTCGTTATCTTTTGTTCGGTATTCTATTACACGGTCATTTCTTTCGGATTGCTTAAACAATTCACCCTGATAATCCTCATTTATGGCAGGTACTCTGACCCAATCTGGGATTGCATCAACACCAAAATTACCAATAAGGAAATAACACTCATCGTTATATGACAGCCACTCGTTTTTCTGGGTTTTCAGCAACTTCGGAAGGGAACTGCGGCTACTTTTATTCCACCAGATAAATACTTCAACCTGCTGAGATATGTTCCATTTGTGTGACACCTTATTTATACATTCAAGTAGTTCTGTTTCGGAAATCCGAATATCTTTTCCGAACCATTGCGTTATCACATTAATTAGTGCTTCTCCGGCTGCAGAAAGCTGACACAGTATTTTCGCAAAAGCCTCACCAACAAACACATCAGGGAAACTGCCAGTAATTAAGCGGGGCTGTTCTTTCATGGAAATATTCACGCCGTTTACGGTCAGCAGTATTTTCTGTTTCGCCAACAGATCAAAATAATATCCCTCAAGACCATATGCCGAAAATGGCGCGGAGATTTTTTTCCCGTTTACGATATAATCAACAGGCACAAGAATCCTGTATGCGATATCGTGAAGATTATTGCACACAAGCTCATTTGCGGTTTCAATCAAAAATCCCAGTTGCTCTTGAAACACCCTTTTATTGATGTTGCTATTGTATATTGTATTTCGGTTTTCTCCTAGGTCATAAGTGGCATGAAGTACGCAATTAAACGGTGATTTCGTATTCATCAGTGGGAAGTAAGTATATAGGTTCCCCGGTTTGAATTCAGAATAATCTACTGGCACGGCAATGGCGAGCCTGATGTCTTTTTGCTCATTATCCTGCTTTATCACCTTTTCTATCGTCTTATTGAACAGGTAAAAGCTCTCGTTTATTGTCACATTTCCATCAACAATTTTCTGAAGAGATACTTTGTCAAGAGTTCCTTGCACAATCGTTCTGCTATAAACAATGTGGCTGTTCTCTGTGATGACAATGATTTTGCTGATATTAGGCAGAAAGAGCAATATTCTTAAATCAATGCCATTTAATTGCTTTGAAGCTGAAAAGTCGTCATTAACCTTATCAGAATCAATTGCAATTTCTATTTTTGTAACATCATTTCTGCCGCATCCATCAATGTTGGATGGTACGGAAAGCATAGGAATATAGAGGTTCGGATTTTTGGAAAGCTGTTTTTGGATTTGAGGCTTGTCCCTTATCTCGTCGAAAATCTTCTCCGCTATCTTCTTAGAAAACACCACGTTGAAGCATCCCGAATGTATTCTTACCTCTGAAGCCCAGTTTAAAACCGAGCGGAAGCCGGTTCCTTTGCAGCCAATGTACTTTCCGGTTTTTGTGCTGTTGTTGCCCTGAACGATAGATTTTATTCCCTCTTTGTCAAAGCAAGTGCCTGTATTGGACACAGTGAGAATGCCATCTATATAACTTATAGTGACCTCGAGCTCACAATCCGGTTTTTCTCCCGAATCAATGCTCCTTTGGTATGCGTCATCTGCATTTTGCAATAGTTCAAGGATTTCTCTGCCGTGATAGCCTTTTACATCTCTCTGTTCAATATTAATTTCGCCTATCAACGCGTCACGTTCCTGTTCGCAAACTTGTGTTTTAATATACTCTCTTCTCAATTTATCAATATATTCTTGGCATTCTGCCAGTTTATCCGTAAGAGCTATCATATTTATTTCTCCTCTTTTGCAAACAAATTAATAAACAGTCTATCATGAATGTGAGCTACTCTGTAAAAAACTCGCCAATTTACTGATAGTACATCCCAACTTGATTTTGGAATATCAAATACTATGACGAGCGTGTAGAATTACCACTTCATAGCGTTGTGTAGAACGAGCATAGAATCATCTTTATCTGTTTTTATGAAATACCACACTTGATATTGTTTATTATACAATATTTTTCAGAAAAAATCTACCCTTTTTCAGGACAGTTTAATAAAAGTTAATTATATTGTTTGAGTTTTGATAAAGGCAGTAAAATGATAAGATAGGATATAGTATGAGGTAGTTCAACTTCGCCGATAAAACGAATTTAGACTGATCAAGAAAACAATACAGAATTTGGCAGTGTATATGCACGATTTTGTGTTCTAGTTGCGGCAAAGATGTTATATATTCATTCTGATGACTTTGACCTTGAGAACGTTCAGGACAATCAAATGCTATGATTTTTTTAGATTGCACTTGAAAAGACAGTGAGATTATGGTATAATAACAACTATGAAAGAAAGCACACTAAGACAATAGGTTGAGTAAAAACTCTCAATTGATAGAGGAAGAATTTGTCTGTTCTGAGGTATGCATTTAGTTATCACAGGAGACTTGTTGAAATTGTCGAATCATCATAACATTAAAGTTAATGAAAAGGAGTCAAAACATGAATGTCATTAGTTTATTTGCTGGCGCAGGCGGCTTGGATTTGGGCTTTGAACGTGCAGGTTTTGATATTCCCATAGCGAATGAATTTGATAAGAAAATATGGGATACATATAAGATAAACCACCCAAAGACAAATTTGTTAGAAAAAGATATTCGTCAGATCACACGTCAAGACTTAGCACAATACCTTGATTCTGAGGTGGATGGCATTATCGGTGGACCACCTTGTCAGTCGTGGTCTGAAGCTGGAACCTTACGTGGCATTGATGATGCGCGTGGTCAGCTGTTCTATGATTACATAAGAATATTGAAAGAGTTCAGACCAAAATTCTTTCTTGCTGAAAATGTAAGCGGAATGTTAGCTGACAGGCATTCGGAAGCTGTAAATAATATACTTCAGCTATTCAAAGAGGCGGGATATGATGTTTCTTTGACTTTAGTAAATGCAAAAGATTATGGAGTTGCACAAGAACGCAAAAGAGTCTTTTATATTGGTTTTAGAACTGACCTGGAAATAAAATTTGAGTTCCCTCGTGGTTCAACAGAAAATGATAGCAAAAAAATCACTCTTAGAGATATAATATGGGATCTGCAATATACAGCTGTTCCTTCTGGACCGAGGAATCGTCACAATCCATCTGCAATAAATAACAATGAATATTACACCGGTGCATATTCTACTATATTTATGAGTCGAAATCGTGTTAAATCATGGGATGAACAAGGATTCACAGTTCAAGCGTCAGGTCGTCAATGTCAGTTACATCCCCAGGCGCCTAAAATGGTTAAGTTTGGAAAAAATGACTGTCGTTTTGTGGAGGGAAAAGAATCTTTATACAGACGGATGACTATACGGGAAATTGCTCGTATCCAGGGTTTCCCAGATGACTTTAAATTTATATACGAAGACACAAATGACGCATATAAAATGATTGGTAATGCGGTTCCGGTGAATTTGGCTTATGAAATTGCAACTGCAATTAAAAAGGCTTTTGAAAAATAATATGAGAGGCACTAACGCAACGATGCGGAGTGCCTCTAGTTTTATATTATCAGTTAATTATTCCTGGATTTCTTACATTGCTATCATTGAGGTCATCAGTATCATTTGCCTCAAGCTGCCGTAACGCTTCAAATAATCTATGGTATGCGTAGTCACCGCCCTGTTGTAAGGGCGTGTCAAAGCATAACTTGTAATCTAACTTCCCATTTGTTACAAACCAGTCAACATATACTGCTAAGGGTCTATTTCCATCATATTTTTCTGCAAATGTTCTGTAATTCAAAGCTTTGCAAGCGAAGTAAACATTAGGGTGTTCATCAACATAATCTTCAATGGTCATTAAGGAATCAATTGCATCTTGTGCGGAATAAACAGGTTGGTTTTCTAGCAATATGTAATTTGCGATGCCGCTATTGGGTATTTTTACCGTATTAACACAAGCATCTCTTTTGTCACTGGTAAGGTTTGTACCTGCGTAAACGTCTATAACTTGCTCACGGGTCAGATACATATTACCACTTAGCTGACCGCTGCCAACATTTAACAGTTCGAACTTCCATCCAAGAGTAATAGCTCCTTGCTCTGTTTTACCGCATTGGTGTTTGAAAATCAATGGGCGTTCAGAGAAAGCAGGCGATAATTTAGATGTAGCATAAGCAATTATTTCAGCCCAATCAGCGCCTAATATCTGTTCCGCTCTTTCATCGGTTATTTTATTCTCCAGGAAATCTGCATTTGCTTTTTTAAATGAAATTTTGATTTCTTCGATATCATGGTGGATATTTTGGGCAGCGATATAGATATCGGTTTTGGGTTCGCCTTTTCGGCAAGTAGGTTTTCCGGAGCAGATCACCGTGTATTTCATCCCTCTGAATTGGAATGTTGTTCCTGCGCTAAACAGATTCAAAATGAAATGTTCAGCGACGCCAAAAGTTTTTGCCATATTACTACCCCCATTACTTTTTATTATTATATGTTTATGGATTATTACAAGATGTTGATTCGATTAACGATTAATTCGCATATTATAAGACACTCTTTTCAAATAGGTTTTGTGTTAGGATTCTGTTACGAATAATCACAACTAGTACATTTATTATATCACGCACAAAGGGACAACACAATATGAATTCAACTTTTTCAGCGTAATTACTATATAGATTTGTGCATTTTCCACATATTGAAAAGCCCAATGAAATAAAGCGTAAAAAATCAAATGTGTTATTGCATTGTTATATCTATGACTACTTTAACTCAAATGCACCAGATACTCTCTACAAAAAGAATTCCCGGCAATTATACACTTTACAGAAAACCTTATAGCCTTCACAACAAATCAACATTATAGTTTTGCTCATCCGGATAATAAACATATTGTTAATCTTGCTGCTCAAAAAGTGATGCGAATAGCAAAAAAACATATAGCATTAAGCAGAATTTGGAAAGTTCAACCGAAGATACAATTTAAGAATTTGCCATTTTACTAACTGCACTTTCTGTTGGCTGGGATGATAAAACGGTTTTGGAGATTGCTGAAAATGACTACACTGATATGTTGCATTCCATAAGTTATCATTAACAAATTGCATGAATAATTATATGATGCCATCTATATAATCAAAGTTGCTCCGAAAATCGTAGATAACGCTCCGAATTTCGTATAAACGTTTCGAATGGTATTGACATATAGGCTTTATTGTGGTATAATTATAAATATGAAAGGAGACTTATATGTTTTATACTGAAATCATCAAAATAATAGAAGCTGGCATTAGAAAAGATCCAACTAAGGTTGCAAGTTACTCTCGCCTTCTCGCAAAGAAATTGAGTAGCGATGGAGAAGAACGAGTTAGCAACCGAATTCTGTCTATACTGGATAAGTTAGGAAATAGCTATGCCGCCATGGATACATTAACAGCAATGCCTGTTGATCAGGAAAGCCGACTTGAAGTTGCCGATATTGATTATGCTCCCGATGTAAATAGCCTTATTTTAAGTGATTCCGTTCAGGAGATGCTTAATGACTTTAGGGATACGGTTCGGAATAAGAACAAAATGATGTCTCTTGGCCTTGAATTCCGTAATACTCTCCTCGTGTACGGTCCACCAGGATGCGGAAAAACAAGTGCAGCAAAGTATCTTGCATCAGAACTTGAACTGCCAATAATTACCGCGAAATTTGACACGCTTATCTCATCTCTATTGGGAAATACGGCGAAGAACATTCACCACATTTTTGATTTTGCAAAAAAGCAACCATGTATTCTATTTCTTGATGAGTTTGATGCTATTGCCAAGGCAAGAGATGATGCGCATGAATTGGGCGAATTAAAGAGAGTCGTGAATAGTCTGCTTCAGAATATTGATGATTTCTCACAGGATGGCATTTTAATTGCCGCAACAAACCATGCACAGATGCTTGATTCGGCTGTCTGGAGAAGATTTCAAACAGTTATTGAACTTCCTAAACCTAGTAGCAATGAGATACGCAGCTATATAAATCAGTTCCCAAAGGTTGCGGATGAAAGTGGAATAAATGAACCACAATGGAGAATTATTACAGAGTCTATGAACGGGTTGTCGTATTCAGATATAAAAGATATTGTCCAGAATGTATTGAAAAAATCAGTTCTTAAAGGAAAAACAGCGATTGAATGTGCCGATTATCTTGTAGAAGTTTTTCTTTTCAAAAAACATGGAAATTATAGCAGAGAAGAAATTGTTAAGGCACTAAACGAATATGGGGTTGCTCAAAAACAGATTGCAAGATATTTTTCCATATCGGAAAGGCAAGTACGGAATTACCTTGGAAAGGAGTGACTAAGTAATGGAAAAACTACTTCCCATTAAATTTTTCGAAAAGAGAAAAATTGATGAACAGCTTACAGAACCTGGCGGAAACAGCAATATGCCGAAATGGGTTTTGAAAGATGCGGCTCTCACTCAACACTCACAGCAGCTTGTTAGTGGTATGTCACAGATTGCGGCTAGTTTTGAGACGCATAAAAAAGCCAAGCACGAACTCCCTATGATTATGACAGTGACTATAAATGAGGAGGCTCTTGCCAAAACGCACCGGAAAGCAATAGTAGACCTTCTTAATAGTGACAGTAATTCTAATGTCATTGGAATCGAGTCTGTAAAAAAAGAAAAATCTCAACCAATATCAGATGCATCTTCTCAAGCTGATTCCGTAGTTGAAGAACCGAAATCTACCAGAAAGCTAATTTCAATGGTGACAACTGATGAACTTATATCAAATATTAACAGGGCTCTTCAGGATACACAGGGGTCTGCAAAGCTTATTTCTTCAATTGATGAGATAAAACCTTTTGAAGCATGGATTGGAGGATTTAATCATGAAAATAAGGCATATCGTGTAGTTCTAATAGACTACCATGATGCGCATCGAAATCAACTTGCTCAAACTCTGTTTAAAAATCAATGTGCTGCTCATGGGATTACAATCAACAGAGAAACTAGGTACTTATCTGACATGCGGCTTTACCGTGTTACCCTTGATAGCATGTCAGAAATGGAAACAGTCCGCAATTTTGAAGGCGTTCTCTACATTGAGGAATCAATTCCTATTCATGCTGATTTGGATTCTTTTGATAGTGTTTCCGTACCTACTGTAAAATATCCTGCAGACGGTGAGAAATACCCTATCGTTGGTGTCCTTGACAGTGGTGTACAGAGAAACAGCTATCTTTCCCCTTGGCTTCTTGATCAATCAGAAGAATATTACGAAGACAACCTACAGGACAAGAGCCACGGGTCAATGGTTGCATCTGTTTTGGAATATAGCGATGAACTTAACGGCACAAACTATTGCTCTACACATGGTGTAATGATGCTGGAAGCTGTGATTGCTCCCGACTTGCATAAAGAAACTGTTTATCCAGAGGATTTGATTGACAATGTCCGTGATGCGATTGAAAGACACAATGATATAAAAATATGGACGATGTCTGCTGGAACGACCGAGGAAAGTGCAGATGATACATTTTCGGAGTATGGAATGGCACTCGATAATATTGCAGATGAGAATCATGTTCTAATAGTTAAGTCTGTTGGTAACAGTACGGCATTTTTGAGAGGCAAAAGCGAAAGAGTAGCCAAGATGGCTGATTCTGTCCGTTCTCTCGTTGTAGGTGCTATTGCTAATGAAAAGGGAATATATGATTTAGCAGAAATAGATATGCCATCTCCATTTTCAAGAAAAGGACCGGGACCATCATATATTATCAAGCCTGACCTTGTTGCATATGGCGGAAATGCGGGAGTTCGACCAGATGGAAAAATGACTACAACAGGAGTTAAAACCTTGGGTGCATCTGGACTTCCAACCACAGCACCAGGAACCAGTTTTTCCACCCCTTGGGTTGCAAGAATAGCTGCAGAGCTTGATTTCCTCTTGGATGGTGATTTTGATCCTCTGCTTATAAAAGCACTGATGATTCACAATGCCGGGTATCCCGCTGGTGACAAAATGACTATGGAAGATAAAATAAATTGTATGGGGTTTGGTATGCCAAGAGGTACTGGTGATATATTGTTCAATTCTGAAAATGAGATAACACTTGTACTAAGAGATACACTCCAAAAGGGCACTTTTATTGATATTTTGGATTTTCCTTTTTCTCAGAGCCTTGTAGGTTCTGATGGCAGATTCCATGGTCAAATTACCTTAACAATGGTTAGTTCTCCCATTTTAAGACCATCAGAGGGACCAGAATACTGCCAGTCGGATATCAAAGTTGCTTTCGGGACAATGGAGGATATTCAAGAAAGAGATACATCAAAGCGTACGGTTAGGAATCCTTATGGAGCAAAGGATGCTAAAAATCTGATACACGATTCTCTGTATAGCCGTAAGGTATTCGATATTCTTGAAGGTGAGCCATTTGGAAAAGAGCGTACACTCATCAAACAGGGTCAGAAGTACTATCCGATAAAAAAATACGCTGTCAATCTTGATGAAATGACAGAATCTAATCGCCGAGATGCCCTTGATGGAAGTAGAAAATGGTATATTAAAGTCGAAGGTCTTTTTAGAGATGCTATTGAACGTGAAGTGAAAGATACCGGAGAAATTCTGGAACAGGAATTTTGCATTCTGCTTACAATCAGAGATCCAGAGGGAAAGGCTCCAGTCTACAATGAGGTAACTCAGCAACTACAGCAAAAAGGGTTTGTTTATTCGAATGTACGACTTAAAAACGATGTTAGAGAACATGTTCACATTGAGGAGGATAATGTCGGTTGATATCAGAGAAAATGGGCGTTGATCGTGTAGACGGCACTCAAAGTAGTCAAATTAAATATGAATTAAATGAGTCTGAGGTTCTGAATTTATACTATTCAGAGCCTCGGCTTGCTACGCTTATGGATCTTGATGTCATTCGATTGGTCGATCGCCATCTTGTTGTAAACCTAAATGATTTTATTACTCCGAAAACTAACCATCTAACTGCAAATGCTAAGAGACATCTTTCTGCCTGCTGTGTGGGTGTACAGTACATCAGCGAAGAAGCTGGAAAATCACACCGAAATGCTATTAGTTGCACCCTAGATATACTGATTCAATCTTCTGGTTTTTTGGAGAGCAGTGCTCCAGCTACCAGTGAACAGTCTGAATCCGAGCAAAACAAGGAGTCAGCATTAATCAACCAAGAAATAGACAGACTGAATAAGATCATAAATGAATTGCCTGGAAGTTTCTCTGGATCATTGAAAAGTCATATGGAGAGAAAAGGATACACAGAAGAACTACTGGCGCAGGAATCATGGGTCAGTCTAAGTACTATAAAACAATATAGGCAGAAAGAAGATAAAGAGAAGACCTGATTCCGCAAAACTGAAATCGCAATCTCTTCCCCAAAGCACGAAAATATGGTATAATAGAAGCATAAGAAAAGCTGGAAAAACAGCACCCGAAAGGTGAAGAGTAAAATGCGGAAAATAGAAATAGTAACGAGCGA
>JAGAJA010000084.1 GCA_017829075.1 Oscillospiraceae bacterium
CCCGCTCTTCTGTGGTAAAATGGGTGTAATGACACATATTGCTTCCTCCTTTTGGGTTGTGTGGTTACTCCCATTATATCACGAGGCGCTTTATGTGTCATTATTTTTTCGGGTGTTGCACTAATATTATAAATCTATCATGTATTTATGCAAAAATCCGCAGATTGCTCTGCGGAATTACATATTAAGTTGTGGTTCGTGGTGCTGCTTTTCTGTAAGCTCTGAAAGCTTTTGCGCAGCCCATTCCGGGATATACTGCTCGTCAATAATACCGAGAAAATCTGTGCGGTTGAACTGCGCCTGTTCGCCGTCCGAAAGGAACCTCCCGAACACCTTGCGACCGCTTGCAGTCGGGGAGCAGCCGAAACCGTTCTCCGCCAGAAAAAGCTGGTTTTCCGGCGTTCTGTATTCCTCTCTGAGAGCGGTGTCCCGCAGTATCAGCAGCTTTCCGGTGTAGTCCTGCGGCTCGTCCGACTGGACAATATGCTTGCCGGAGAACAACCCCAGCTCCGAGTACATTTTCTGCACCTGACCTGCAAGACCGTCCACCAGACAGCTATGGCAGTTCAGCGCAAATTCGCTGTTTCTTTCGCTTTTCGGGATATTGAAAGACTTTGCCCATGTCCTGTTGTCCCGGCATATCCTGCCGTCGCCGCTGCGCTGGTCAATTGTGTTGGCAATTATCCACATAGTGCGGTCAAAACCGAATTCCTTGACGGTCTGCTGAATGCACTCCGAGGGAAGATTATACCCGTCGAATTTCTCCGCAACAATTTTGTCCAGAAAATCCCGGCAGCGGATATTCTCGCAAAGACTGTCTTTCCAGAGCTGCACTCGATCCGTGTTTTTGGCTTCGCAGAGCGAATTTCTGTACAGATGTTTCATTCAGTCCTCCTGTTCGCACATGGGAAGAATACCTCTTTCCTTGAGGAATTGATACAAGAACAGCCGCCCCGCCTGCGTCCAGCAGGTGTGCATGACGGATTTGTCCTCGCCTATCTGGTAGGTTTTGCTCTGGGTGTAGTTTTTGTCGGCGTACTCCGCATACAGCACCCACGAATTGCGGATAGGAAACTGGATTCTAAGCTCATGCAGCAGCTTGTTGAACGCAACTGCGGACATTCCGTAGTCCTTTGCGATCTGCGTGACCGGAACGGAATTTTTGCTGTTCAGGATCTGGTCGTAATACCGCGCCTTGACCGTGAGGAAAGCATTTTCTTCTTCGAGCTTCTGCCGTTTCTCCTGCTCGTCCGCGAGGGTGTTCAGCAGCTTTGCCAGTTCACGAGGATCGCTCATTGTCTTGTGAAGCGTTTCGGCGGTGAGATATGCGCCGTTCCTGCGGATCGAGGGAAGAACCTCGGCAGTCACCCAATGCTTGAACGCCTTTGCGGAGGGCAGCTTGCTTGAAAGGATAAGGCTGTACAGACCGCTTTCGTTTATCAATTTACCCTGCGTTCCATTGACGGTGAACGAATCGTTCACCGTTACATCATCGCTGTCAACATGGTCGCGAAGAGCCTTTGCAGGATTAGTGTAGCCGAGCAAAAGTGCAATGTCCTTGCCCACAAACCACGGCTCTCCGTCAATTTTCAGCGTGCGAATCTCCCCAAACTGCTCATGCCGGAACAGTATTACTTCCGAATTACTCATCGACAGCCTCCTGAATGATAAGCCGCCCGTTCTCGGCGCAGACCTCCAGCGTGCTGCCTGCGGGGATTCCGGCGTCGTCAAGGTAAACCTGCGGAACGATGATTTCCTCATCGCCGAGGTGTATCGAGATTCTCACCTCGTCGCCGGGGCGAAGGTCGAGAATCTCCTGTGCCTGCTCTGAGAGCTTCAGATTGCCGTTACCTGTAATCTTGCAGTTAAATGTTACCATAATTGTCCTCCTCGTCAAAAAATGAAATCTGTCTGTTGCTGTTCAGACGTTCGTTCAGGTCGTAGTTCGCAATGAGCAGCTCGCCGAACATACTGCCGCCGTCGAAACGCTGGCGGATATTGTTTAGACGCTCGTATGCGTACATTTCGCAGCCGTCGTACAGGCTGCGTATTTCCGGGCAGTCGTTGTAGGACACCATGAACTTGCCGGATATCCCGGAAAGCACATTCCGAAGCCGTTCGTGGTCGGCAGTTCCAAAACCGACGTTCTCGTAATAGCTCTCCGTGTTGAAGTACGGCGGGTCGCAGTAAAAAAAGCTCACCTCGCTGTCCTGCTGCGAAATAAGCTTCTCAAAATCTTTGTTTTCTATTACGACCTTCTGCAACCTGCGGCAAGCCTGCTCAATAAGTGGAAAGTTGCTCCACATTGAATGGGGCTTGCCTCCGAAGCTGTCGCAGGAGCTTGCGTAGCTGTACCGGATTAACTGGTAGAACTCCGCAGCACGTTTCACATCGCCGATTTCCGCCGGTTCGCTGATTATGTGCTTTATCCGGTCGAAGTCCTCACGGCTGTTCAGCACGAAACGGAGTCTTTCGATAAGATCGGTGCTGTGATCGCGGACGCAGGTGTACAGATTTGAGATGTTGCTGTTGAAGTCGTTGAACACCTCGAAATCGTTGTTCGGGGGCTTTGCGAACAGAATCCAGCCGCCTCCTCCGAAAACCTCGATGTACTTTTCGTAGTACACCGGGAATCTCGGAATAATAATGTCCCGGCTGCTTTTCTTGCCGCCGATCCAGCTCATAAAGCTGTTGATACTCATCACCTCTTTCGGCAATTCTGCTGTGAACGAAAGCGGTTTCAACCGAAAAAAGTATTGTGAGTTCGTGCAAACGCCTGCGTTCACAGGCTGATTGCATTATTTACATCTTGGGGGAAATGTCCGGAGCTTCTTCAGGGTCGTGGTATTCATAGGTCTGGGTCTTTTCGTTGAACACGAAACCCTCCTCGGCGAGATCCAAGCCCCACAGCTCCGCAGCAAGCTCGAATGCCTCCTTGCTGTGAACCTCAAAGCGGGTCAGCTCAGAAATCTCACCGCCCTTGAATTCTGCTTCTCCAGTATTTACACCGACATCCTCGTCCGCCCAACGGCTTGAAATTGTGATGTCGGGGAACTTCTCGGACAAGGCTTGCAGTATGGGGACAGGCGCAGACCACGGGGTCGTGAATTCGATCGTGTCACTGCTGACTGCCTCCTGATTGCCAGCCTCCCACTTGCATCCCCACGCTTTTACCCGCCATTCGTACCATGTCGGTGCGCCGTATTGCATGATGTTGTCCAGATAGATTCTGCCCTTTTCCAGCGCCTTACGATTGATGTTTGCCACCATAACATCCGGCTTGGAATGCGAATAGAAAGCATTCACCTTATTTACAGTTTCACGAAATTCGTCCGGCTGGAACTTCTTCTCTCCGAAATCGTCCGTAATGGGATTTATTGCGGTGAGGATTGCTGACAGGCAGGGGACTTCCATGCTGCCGGCATCGACGTTCAGGCTCTCTGGCATGGGGATAATTTTATTGAAGTCTATTACGGCGGAATGCTCGTTGCTTTCGTTCTTGTCCGGTTTGATGAAGTCCAAAAGCTCGGCGACGCAGCTTTCTTCTCCGTTGAAGCGTACTTGGTTTATAATATAGTTTGGAATTGTTATTACCTCCTCGGCAATTCTGCTGTGAACAGGAGCTTCAAACGAAAAAAGGAAAGTGGGTTCGTGCAAACGCCTGCGTTCACAGGCTGATTGCATTACATTGTCTGGGTTATTGTCTGGCTAGGAGTGACGAACTCGTCAAGCGTGAGGTCATCGCCAAGATAGTTGTAATCGTCCTCGGTGATGTCCACGCCCTCGGAACTGCCCTCGACAGGTTCTTTGAGAATGCAGGTTCCCCAATGGTTCACTAAAACGTAATCCCTGAGCTGGCATATCTCGCCGTCGCACTCGTCCCGGAGGTCGTATGCATAAAGTCCGTCTGGGAGCGACTTGCGGTCTATCCTCATGTTGGTGAACAAACCCTTGCGACCGAGGATTTCGAAGCTCTCATAGCTGACCTCTGCTGCGTTAAGTGGTATCGTTGAATATCACCTCCTGTCAGATGGTTTGACAAACATCACATCTGGATATCCTGCGATTTATTTTCCAAGCATTCCTGGGAAGCACTGAACACTTCAGCTTCAAGGGCAAGCTGCTTTTCCACCAGCACAGGACGGAGTTTCTCCATATATTCACTATTGAAGCACCTATCCACATAGATTCCGAATGTGTTCAGAACCCTGTAGTCTGCGGTATTTATTGAGATGTCACCGTCAATGCCGTACTTGCAGATAGCATCGGAAACAGCTTCAATGCTGTTTTCAATTTTTATCTCATCGCGACCGGTACACACAATCAGTTCCTTGTATTCGTCGATATTATTCATTTTCCTGACTTCCTTTCTGCTCCTGTCACATAGACATTTTAGGAGCAATATCTTCCTTCTGCTCAGTGATCCTGTGGAACGAATCGACCTCAGGGCAAATGCCCAGATGCCTGCCATTGTCGAAATCACAATGCAGGGTACCCATATCGTCCACCAGCCGCACCGTTCCCTTAGTTCCGGCAGGAATAGGGCGGGGATCATCACTCATGCTGTCGAGCTGAACTCGCGTTCCGGGCGGGTACTGCTCCCGGAGCAGCCGGATTTTCTGTCTGTTCATTTGATTACCTCCATTTGAAAATATTTATGAAACGGCATTTGCCGCTGCATACTTGCTCTAGTGTCCTACTTTGATTGAAATCATGTATTTCTCCTTTCGTAGTTTTATGGATATAAAAAAACGCCTGCGGCTTGCGTTCGGGAATACCGAAGCAGCCACAGGCGTTTTGGGCATACTATATAAATATTCGGCGAAAATAAAAAAGCCTGCGAGTACCGTTTCCGGCATTCGCAGGCTGATTGTGCAGAGTTCACAAAAATCCGAAAGAAAATTTTATACAAGAGGGTTCAAGTCCATTTTCCCTCAAAAAATATCTACGGAAGTGCATTTCTGATTTTGAAAAAGATATATGCCCGCAAGTGGCTCTGTCAAGCCGTTTGCGGGCATAATATCTTTTTTGTCTAACATAGATGGCTCCCCCGACTGGACTTGAACCAGTGACACCCTGATTAACAGTCAGGTGCTACTACCGACTGAGCTACGGAGGAATATAGAAACACAGCAAGTTTAAGGCTTGCTGTGTTTATGAGTGTGTCGGCACCTATCTATCTTCCCAGGCAGTTGCCCGCCAAGTATTGTCGACGCAAGTGAGCTTAACTACTGTGTTCGGAATGGGAACAGGTGGACCCTCACCGCCATCGGCACCGACTGAGAGAAGCCTCTCAAAATTGAATAACGAAGGAAAGAGGAGAACAAGAAATAAATTCTAATTGAGGTTTAAGCCCTCGACCGATTAGTATTCGCTGGCTGAATGTGTTACCACACTTACACCTTGAACCTATCAACCTCGTAGTCTACAAGGGGTCTTACTGCTTACGCATGGGATATCTTATCTTAAGGACGGCTTCACGCTTAGATGCTTTCAGCGTTTATCCGATCCGCAC
>JAGAJA010000085.1 GCA_017829075.1 Oscillospiraceae bacterium
CGAGCAGATTTCGTACATGACTTATATCAGATGCTAGGCACCAAACCGCAGTAATACTGTATGTATTTCAAGGTTTGGTAACGACGCAGATGATATAAGTCATAGAAATCTGCCGTGAAGGAGGTTTTTAGAGGTGACCTTCTATAATTCTAAAAAAGTTTGTGTTATCGATAACATAAACTTGATTTATTTTAAAGTTTGTGGTATACTATATACAAGGAGTGATATCAATGCAGATAGATTTTACCAAACTGAAAAACCGTGACTACTATTTGAATAAGCTGATAAAATTCAGGGATACAGAGCCGGTAAAGGTCATCACCGGGATCAGACGCTGCGGCAAATCCAGCGTAATGAAGCTTATGATACGCTATCTTGTTGAATCCGGCATTGACGATTCACGGATATTATATATAAATTTCGAGTCAATGGAATACTCCGGCATGACTGCAAAGCAGCTTTACGACTATGTTAAGGAACGCAGACCGGAAAACGGTCAGTTTTATCTCTTCTTTGACGAAGTGCAGCGCATTCCGGGCTGGCAGGACGCAGTCAACTCTTTTCGGGTGGATTTTCCGTGCGACATATACGTTACCGGCTCGAATGCCTATCTGCTTTCGTCTGAATTTGCGACCTATCTTTCGGGCAGGTATGTTGAAATAAAGATGCTCCCGCTGTCTTTCAGCGAGTTTATCAGCTTCCACGGATACGCGATCTCCGAAAGGAAAGGTCCGTCCGGAAAGCCCTCGAAGATAGTATCCGACAGCAGCGGAAATGTATTCACGCCTGAGGAAATGCTGGAAGCTTACCTGAAATTCGGCGGAATGCCGGGAATCGCAGATATAGGTCTTGACTGGGACAACGCGCTGACTATCCTTGACGGAATATATTCGACTGTAGTTACGCGCGATATCCTGGAGCGCGAAAAAAGAAAGGGTCAGCGGCAGATAACTGACGCGGAGCTTCTCCGGAGAATAGTCAGGTTCCTTGCGGACAATATCGGAAGCAACGTGTCGATGACCTCGATAGGCAATACTCTTTACAACGAGGGACTGGTAGAGAACAGCCGCAGCACCAAACCTGCGGTCCAGACCGTTCAGGCTTATGTCGGTTCCCTGCTGGAATCCTTTATATTCTATGAGATAAAGCGGTACGATATAAAAGGCAGGGAGTATCTGAGAACGCTCGGGAAGTACTATATAGTTGACATCGGGCTTAGAAATTATCTCCTCGGACTGCGCGATGCAGACGCCGGGCACATCATAGAAAACGTGGTTTACTTCGAGCTTCTTCGCCGCGGTTATGACGTCGCTATAGGAAAAATCGGCGAAACTGAAATAGATTTCATCGCGACCACCGCCGATGAGAAAATCTACTATCAGGTGACGCTCACCATGCAGGACGAAAACACCCGCGAGCGCGAGCTTCGTCCGCTGCGGCAGATAAGGGACAACTATGAGAAGATCGTCCTCACTCTTGACAGAAATATTTTTGCTTCCTACGATGGAATAAAGGCTGTCAATCTTATCGACTGGCTGCTTGGCTGAAGTGCGTCGCCCGGTGACCGCTGACCGGAAGCCTGCTTTCCTGCTCAATTCCTGAAATGGCGAATCCCTCCTCCGGTTTTGTAGACCGGAGGAGGGATTTATTGCACTTGTATGATCACATCTCTTTTATATCAAAATCCTGGAAAGTGCCGTCAAGGAACTGGTCCCACTTGTAGTATTCGGGATATTTATGTTCCTGCTCGCGAAAAGCCTTTGTGTGATACGGATATTTCAGATGAAGCATTTCATGGTATATCACATACTTTACTGCTTCCCTCGGGACATCGCGGGAATTTAGAATGCAGTTTATCACTATGTGGTTATCTGCAAAATAGAACGCCCCGAAATACCTGCTCTCCGGCTTATCCGTCCAGTTTATCGACGATATACCGTCATATTTCCCACTGAACATCTCGTTTGTGACCTCCTGAACCAGCTCGTTAAGATCGTACACAGGAGTGTAATCAAAAGGTATCTTTTCATACGGTATCTCAACGGTTTTCATAGGTGGTCTGAGTTTTCCGTCCGGGTCGTTGAGATACTCGAAAATAAAGCTTCGGTATTCCGCAAGGCTTCCGAACAGCTTTCCCGTGACCGGATATTTCTCATAAAGCTCCGCTGCGTAGCTCATGAAATCAAGACCCTGTTCTGTTACATCACGACTGACGTTCTGCGGGTCGATGATATCGCGGTCGCTGAGAAGATAACGCTGCGGCACCACGCCGCTTCTGAGTGCGCCCGCAAACGCAGTCACGTCCTTTTCGGACGGATATGTAACGAATCCCCGGAAATATTTTTTTATAATATCGTCTGTCGAAATTTCGTTATTCTTGAAAAATTCCGCATCGTCTGCCATACGCTCATAACCGGAAAGCTGGTCGTCAAAAACAAGTATGCGGTGCTCGTTTTTCTCGTCTCCGACTGCATACCATGCGGCGGGCAGCGTCACAAACTCCTTTGCCGCAATGCGCTTCTGCTTCAGGCAGTTGTAGACATCAATACACATTTTGTCAGTGTATCTGAAAACATCGCGGCGATGGTATTCAGATTCCGCAGGCTGCTCCGGTTCTGTCGCCATGTCAAGCAGGAATGACGGGTCAAGCCACTTATTGAATCTGTCCCACAGATCATAAAAATCCACAATGTTGACTGTTTTTGTGCCGTGGGCGGATGTGCCGCGCATACCTCTGCCTATCATCTGGAGAAGCAGACCCTCACTCTCGGTCTGGCGGGTCAGGAATACCGTATTGATATCCGGAACATCGCTGCCTTCGGTCATTATATTCACATTTATCAGTATTTCAAACTTACCGCGCCTGAAACGCCTGATAGTTTCGGGATTGTTGGGATCGCCGGAGACTATATAGTCGCAGCTTACGCCATTCCTGCGGAACTCTTCGCAGAGCGTTATGCAATGCGGGATATTCATTGCGAATATCAGCGTTTTTCCGTATTTTTCACGTTTTTTCAGGTAGGTGTCCACTATCAGCCTGTTTCTGGTGGAAGAAGCCGCTATTCTCGCGATAAGCGATTCCGGCATATCATGGCGCTTTACAATATAGTCTATTTCTTCCTCCGTCAGACCGGATTCGAAATCCTCGTTTGTATGAACGCGCGTGCAGACCGGATTTGAAAGAAATCCCTCGATTATAAGCTCTTTCATCGACTGAGTATAGATGATAGTGTTATCAAACATGTTCATCAGCTCGCGGCTGCCGCTTTCGGTCATTCTTACAGGCGTTGCGGTAAGTCCCAGCAGCTTTGCATCAGGGTGCTTACTTATCACGGCGTCTACGATTTTCTGATAGCTGGGAGCTATTCCGTGATGCGCCTCGTCTATCACAATAATTACTTTCTCACCAAGCGTGGAACTAATATGCGCAAGATTTCTCGCCGCAGACTGTACCCCAACTATCTTAATTGTGTCCTTTTTGCTGAGTTCATGTGTGGAACGGTGAGCGCCGGAAACAGTAATTATACGCATAGTCTTCTTGTCGCTGGTTTCATCGGATTTCGCAAGCGGAGCGTTGTTCCGGAAAACCTCCTCTGCCTGTTCAAGCAGCATATATCTGTGCGCAAGCCATAATACCTGATAACCGCGCCTTACCATATCGCGAAGCAGGAAATATACGGCGGTGCGGGTCTTTCCGCTTCCGGTCGGGAGAACCAGCATTCCGCGCTGCCTGTCCTCCTCAACGAAGTAAGTTTTGAGAGATGATACAGCCTCGCGCTGAAACCAGAAAAGGTCGCAGTCTCCGGCTACGCTTTTGTCAAGGTCGATATCCGTTATGTTGACGAAGCGGTTTGTATAGCCGTTGATTTTAACTCCGCCTATCTTGAGCAGATAAAGGACGTAAGCCTGTATCACCGAGCGCGAAAACGTCTGCGAAGCAAGATTATTGACGGTGCTGCCGATGATGTTTCCGCGGCAGCCCAGTACTTCCGCTAGCTCGTTGGTGTATTCCGGGAAAGACTTCATCAGCACAGTCTCGATCTCATGTCGGTAAGTCATTACGAAACGCTGGTCGGGATAAGAGCAGATAGCGGTCATTGCCGGGAGAAGCAGGTCAGGTTCGCTTGTTTCAACAGCGGGCCGCGCTGACTCGGGCGTGCTGGGGGAATACACTATCGCTTTCAGAAAGGTTCTGCCGAAATTGCTCCATGTGAAGTTGTTTGTCATCTTTGTGACCTCCTTGTTTTTTGTATCTTCATTATAGCACTTTCGGAAATGGCACGGAGATATTTAAAATACCGGAAAATCTGGAATTTATTTCTTGATAAATCCTCCGATATTCATACCGGTTTTTTCACGGTACTCCTGAATAAAATCATCAATACCATCGTGGTCACGCAGTGCGTTAATAACAATGAGATCGTTAAGGGATTCAGGCTTCAGCGTGCCTCCCCTTGACAATTCAAAAAACGTATTTGCGATGTCAATATCCATTTCACTGCCGACTGCTATCTTGTACAGCATCTCACGGCTGATGGTGGTTGTGGTTCGTCTTAGAAGCTTTTTCATAGTGTCAGGTCCGATACGTAGTTTATATTCTATCTGCGCGTAGAAATCTATCATCTTCATATCCGGTTTATAGTACAGCTTCATAAGGTAGTCGCATACCTTTTTTACAAGCTGTTGCTCCATTGCTTTAAACTCGTCAACAACGCCCTGTTCCGTGCGGAATGTGCTTTCCACTCTTATTCCCCCCTGCTTTAAACTTCCTCCGGGTATTTGAATCCCCAGGAATATCTGAACTCTGTCATCATATCCATAACGTCTCTGGTGTAATCAAGATACATGCAGTCCGTGCCGCCGCGGACTGCACTTTCCATATCCGCAAGCTCATATGCAAGCGCGTCTGAATTATCGCCGGCGGTGATGACCTCGGTTTTTCCGGTGTCGGTGTAGGTTATGGAAGCTTCCCAGGCTCTCGGATATTCCATAACCTCAATATATCCGTTCTCGCAGGATATCATTCCCCTTTTAGGCTGCTTCGAGTGAAGCGACAGCATTACTGTCGCCATCTGTCCGACGCTGTTCATCAGAAGCAGTCCTGCCTGCTCATCAACGCCAGTAGGTGCGCTTTTCACCTGCGAAAGAAGCTTATCCGGCTTTTCGCTCATGAAAAATCTGATGAACGACAGCGCATATACTCCGATATCCAGCATAGCGCCGCCCGCAAGTTCCCGGTTGAAAAAACGGTTGCTCATGTCGTAATCCTTGAAGCTGCCGAAATTCATAGTTATTAAGTTGACCTTGCCGAGTTTTCCGGAATCAAGTATTTCCCTGAGTTTTTTGTATATCGGCATGTGATATATCGTCATTGCCTCGCCGATGACTACTCCTTTTTCTTTCGCAAGCGACATTGCTTCGTCAAGTTCGCGGCTGTTCAGGGTCATTGATTTCTCAACAAGGATATGCTTTCCGTTTTGTATTGCTTTTCTCATGAAATCAATATGAGTATTATGCGGAGTTGTTATATATATGATGTCCACCTCAGGGTCGGTGAACATCTCGTTCATATCATTATACACCTTACCTATGCCATACTTTTCCGCAAACGCCACCGCTTTCGGATATGTCCTGTTGCCGACTGCATAGATATTTCCTCCATTTTTCTTCATTGCGGCAGCCATTTCGTTAGCTATAACTCCGGTGCCAAGAACGGCCCATTTCATCTCTTTCATATTTCAAAACCTCCTGCTGTAAAATGCGATACCTATAAGACAATTATAGCACACCACACATAATAAGTCAAACGTTAGCAAAGCATAGAAAAAACCGCCATCATTTACGAAAGCGGCTCAGATCATTATTTATTCCGGCAACGTAATCAATCTGCAACTTGGTTGTATACTAATCGTACACAATTATTAATTTATGGGCTTTGTGCGGTGTTTCCTTAATAATTCCCCACTGGGGAATCTCTACACCCAGGTCACAGAAACCATAATTATATCTGGTCACCTCTAAAGACCTCATTCACGGCAGATTTCTATGACTTACCAAAAAACGTTGCTTCGCTCCTTATTCGTCATCTGCTTCGTTGTCAAACCTTGAAATACATACAATAAACGCATTATCCGCATGCGGCGGAAAACGCTGCGGTTGAAACTAATTACATAACAACGTTTCGGTTGTGCATATCGTGTGTATTGGGAATTAGTATAACGCATGGCATCTGATATGAGTTATGTGCAAAATCTGCTCGTATCCCGGTTTTTAGCGATTACCATGTTCTATTTTGAGTTGATATTGGTTCAGATGTAAAAATAAGCAATTGCCATCTTTGATATGCTGTGTATCATTGTTAGCAACACACAGCCAGAGCAGCATAACTCTTTACCAAACATTTCCTACTTCTCGCCTATACCTAACTGAATCAACAATTCCTCATCATTAGCAACCATAGTTCTGAAATAGTTAAAGCGCTTTTCGATTTGCCCCTTGTCAGCCGCATTAAGTAATATATATTTATCCTTCAGATAGTTATACATTATGTACTCGTCAGAAAGATGCCGCTTTATAAAACGAAGCAGGAAGATCATCTCGTCTTTAGTGAACTCATTAGCGCAGGCTGCTCCGAAAAACGCCGGTTCTGTGCTTAAATCATACTGCTGTCCATTAATGTTTCCATTCTTTATGAGCTTTTCGCACACATTTGCAAGAATTGATTTAAAGCACAAATACTTTTGATTTATCTCAGAGACATTCTGCTTTTTAAGAATACCATATGCGTCACTTAACAGCTCATACTGCTCGTTTTCGTCCTTGGTAAAATCGCCGACAAAACGAACCACAAACTCCATCTGCGATGGGTAGAATTCATTTTTACAAGCCGCCGCCAAAAAAGCTATTGATGAGTTCACATCATATTTCTCCGAAGGAAAAACCTCTCCCTTGTTCTTTCCCAGCTTCTCCAGATGCGCGTCATGGGCATTATTATAGTAGTAATGTGATTCATAATTATCTGCAAGATCAACGGTAACTTCCGGGATCTCTTCCGACAGAATAGTACCCTCGATTTCCGAAATTTCAGCTTTATCCTCTACGACCTTTACTGCCTTTTCAACATCAAAATCAGAAAGGGTTTCATCAACGACCTGGCTTGCATCAGCCCCTACATTCGCCCGCTGATAGATGGTAAACTTAACCATCTGAATACGGCGTCCTATACGAATCGGCTCAAAATCGAACCTGGTGTTCGTCTTCTCCTGGATTTCACTCTGCGCCGCCAGAAGAACTGCCCTTCTGAAATCACGCCATTCGCTATATTTGTTTGCAAAAAGCTGTTCCCGAAGTTCGTCAAAAGACGCTTCGAACTCCTGCGGATATTTTCCCTTGTTGTTACGATGACTCTCAATAAACTTAAGGACAACATAACTGCTCCGGCTTTTCAGTCTGACAGTACTGGACAGCGGGTGCTGTAAATAACCGATTTTATCAATATTGAATATGAGCTGCGCCGCCTTTTCACTGCACTCCATATATACCTTCCAAAGACCGTCGGTATCCTGAATCAGCCTCGCTCGTGAGAAAAGTACGAAACTCGATTTATCAATTTTGGTCTTATCCTCAGAAGACTCCTCATTGGAAAGGACAATAACTGACTGCAGCAATGTATCAAAACAACTGTCAAGAACGTCCTTGTGCAGACGCTTTACCCCAAACAGCTTTTCGAGAGTTCCCTTCTCAAAGACGACTAACCTGTTTTCAGGTTTATGAGAATTGATAGCAGCTAGGTAAACATCTATCAGCTTTAACTCCGTCAGGCTAAAATTAGTCGGAGATCCGGTAAGCTGATAATACAGCGGTCTCGCCATCTGCACTTTATTATTGAGCTTGATCACGGCTTTTTTTGCCGGAGCGGTCTTTTTAACCACAAGGTTCTTTTTATCCGAGGTGGACTTTTTGCTGCTACTGCTGTTTTTGCTTTCCATCATTAAACCGCCTTTCTCTTCGTATCATTATAACACAAATAATTTGTTTTTTCAAGGGTAAAACATAAAATACACTAGGAATTGAGCCATTCTGTTCAATGTTGGGAACAGGCGAAAAATTAAATACTGAGCGTGTTTTTCCATGCGTAAAATCATTCCACAGTTGATTATACTTATTCGCATAATGTAGTCGTTTAGCAGACTTGCAGTCCGGAAGATATCAATGATCACAGAATAATCAAACCGACATTTTCTTTCCACAGTTAGCTTAGATTTGACTTTATCGTGTAAAATCTATCCACAGTTAACAACAAGAATCCGCATAATAATGCGACAATTTTTTTCTGTTAAGTAATATTTATCCTGATTCCGCAAAACTGAAATCGCAATCTCTTCCCCAAAGCACGAAAATATGGTATAATAGAAGCATAAGAAAAGCTGGAAAAACAGCACCCGAAAGGTGAAGAGTAAAATGCGGAAAATAGAAATAGTAACGAGCG
>JAGAJA010000086.1 GCA_017829075.1 Oscillospiraceae bacterium
CTGATTAAAGCGAAGCGTATCAAAATCAGCCGCGTGAGTTCGCTCGTTTGAACGGGGCGATTTTGATTTAATCAGCGTTTCCCTGGATAGCGGCACTGTCTCTCTGCAAATCTTTTCCCTCATTCAAACGGTTATTAGTATCAGATATAATCCGAAACATAGGGAATCTGATGAAACAGAATATCGTCCAGCTTTTCAACGGCTTCTCTATCCGAAATTATCCTGTCCATGACGTAAAGCTTTTCCGCGGTTTTGTAGCCAAGAAGCATTGTCGTGAAGGTCGCGATCGTCATTTTCATGGTGTATTCCGGCTGAGCGTCTGTAATCCGGCATCTGCCGTTTTCAAACAGTACGGTGAAACTGTCGTTGTTCCACGGAAGCAGCTCGTCCTCTATCACAAACCGGAAGCAAGCTGCAGGCTCGTCCGGGTCGCAGGCATAGTTCTCAAGGAACTGCTTCACATCAATTATCCTGCCCATAGAGTAGGGGCGGATAGTTTCCTTTATGTCACTGTCGTCCAGCTCAAACGCAATGGAGTCGCTGTAATAGTTGTTTCCACGCACCTCGTCTATCATGGAGTCATGGGCGTGAATGTATTCCCACAGACCGCGTTGAGCCTCATGATTGAGGTATATCATCTCTTTGATGTGCATTACGTCCGAGCTTATCAGATACACCATATATCCATACGGAATATCGTCGTCAGAATAGTATACCGCCACCTTTGTGTCGTCCTCGTCCCAGCGCCAGTATTCCTCCCATGCGAGATTGTTCCGGAAAAGGCAGCCGTGGGTCTTTTGTGCGAACTTCTCATGCAGCTCCATGAACTGCCTGTCATTCCATTCCACCCTCCGGACGTAGCCCGGCTCTTTTATTTTTCTGGGTATCTGCGTGTCCTTTACAACATAGGTCATCTTGTTTGAGATTATCTCCCAGCCGAGCCTGCGATAAAGGGGTATCGAATAGGGAGAGAGCAGGGCAAACGGTCTGCGGCTTTCCCGCATTCTTGTAAGGCTCTGTATCATCAGCCGCTTCATTATCCCATGTCCGGTATGCTCCGGATAGGTGCAGACGCTGGTCACAAATCCCACCGGATATTTCACTCCGTATATATTCATATCAAGCGGATACACCGCAAACTGAGATATAAGGTCGTCACCATCAAAGCAGCCCAGCACGTCCGCTCTTTGCAGCACCGGGAACTTTGACCGCTTTATCTCATCATTCTTCCAGCCCTTTTCAGATAATTCCTGCTCCGTGACCTGAAACGCGTATCTGAGAAGCTCGTTGTACTGGTCTATGTCCTTTATAGTCAGCGAGCGTATTGTGAAATTGCTTTCTTCGTCCCTGCGCATATCCTTACCCCCTTTTATGCCGCATTTATTGTATCACAACCAAGTAAGTTTGTCAATATTTATCCTGTTAAAATACACCAATGAGCAATTGTGACAGTACTATGAAAATCCAACAAATTCCGGCGGAGATCTTTGTGCATTATTCGCATAAATCATTTGTAAGCTTCATAATTATTGGGCATTTCACCACTTGAATAAAACACGCAGTTACTGTATAATTACTTTTGTCTTTGAGCAGAAAGAACGCCGGATATTCCGGCTGATGATACATTGATGGAAAGGGAAAAATCATGGCAAAAAGTTCAGTAAAGGATCTGACTACCGGCTCTCCGATGAAGCTCATTCTCGGCTTTATGCTGCCGCTGCTTCTCGGAATGCTGTTTCAGCAGTTTTATAATATGGTGGATACCGCGATCGTAGGTCAGTTCCTTGGAATTGACGCGCTTGCCGGAGTAGGCTCCACAGGCTCGATAAACTTTCTTGTCCTGGGCTTTGTGCAGGGAGTATGTATAGGTTTTGCTATTCCCGTGGCGCAGCAGTTCGGGTCAAAGGATTTTGAGACAATGCGGAGATATGTCGGGAATACTATATGGCTGGCGGTGACTTTTGCCGTAGTTCTCACCGCAGCGACCTGCATTCTCTGTACAAATATCCTCACATGGATGGACACTCCCGATGATGTGTTCCAGCAGGCATACGACTATATTTTCGTGATCTTTCTCGGAATCCCGGTTACGTTCCTGTATAACATTCTGTCCGGAATAATACGTTCCGTGGGCGACTCTAAAACACCGTTGTATTTCCTTATTATATCCAGCCTGCTGAATGTCGGGCTTGATGTTTTCATGATCGTGGTGCTGAATATGGGAGTATCCGGCGCGGGCTGGGCAACGGTCATTTCTCAGCTTGTGTCCGGTATTCTCTGCCTGATATTCATGATAAAGCGCTTTGATATCCTCCGGCTGAAAAAGTCGGATCTACGTCCGGATAAGTACTATATCGGGAGGCTGTGCGGTGTTGGAATTCCCATGGGACTTCAATATTCCATTACCGCGATCGGTTCTATCCTTATTCAGACCGCAGTAAACGGATTAGGTTCGACATACGTTGCCGCAGTAACCGCCGGAAGCAAGGTGAGCCAGCTTCTATGCTGCCCCTTTGACGCAATGGGAAGCACAATGGCGACTTACGGCGGTCAGAACATCGGCGCCGGAAAGGTGGAGCGGGTGAAAAAAGGACTTGCCGCCTGCTCTTTGCTTGGCGTCTGCTATTCCGTGATAGGATTTCTGATAATTCTGTTTGCCGGACGCAGTATCTCGATGCTGTTTGTCAACGACACAAACGGTGGCAGCGTTGAGGAGATACTTGATCTTGCGCGGCAGTTCCTGCTGATAAACGGAGCGTTTTACATTCCGCTTGCCTTTGTGAATATTGTCAGGTTTCTTATTCAGGGCATGGGCTTTTCTCAGATCGCTATTTTTGCGGGAGTTTTTGAGATGCTTGCGCGTGGTATTGTTGCGCTCTGCCTTGTGCCGTTTTTCGGATTTAATGCGGTGTGCTTTGCAAATCCGGCAGCGTGGATCTTTGCGGACTGTTTTTTGATACCGCTGTTTTTCTGGTGTTACAGGAGAATGAAGTGGCAGTTTTGCCGGGGGGAACAGGAGTAAGGATATAAATTGGAATTTGTCGGGCGGGTACGCCCGCCGGCGACTTCCGCGCGAAGCGCGGAAAATGCTTTTCGCTTCCTTTTGGCACAAAAGGAAGTAGGGTGTGGGGCAAAGCCCCACCACTCGCGCGTTAGCGCGCTACTCGGCGCGGAGCGCCGCTATACGCGTAAAAGGCGCTAAAGGGGTAACAGGTCGGGTGGACAAACGTTCCGTTTGTCCCCCGACCCGAACCCCTTTAGCGCTTCTGACGCGTTTATGCGCTTCGCGCTGAGTGGTGGGGCGCTGCCCCACACCCTGCTTCCTTTTGGAAGCCAAAAGGAAGCGAAAAACAATTGCGCTTCGCGCGGAGCTGCAAACGGAAACCCGCCCGACAAATTCAAATTAAACGTAAAGAATGAGAGAGGGGCTGCCTAATAAGCAGCCCCTGATATTTATTTCAGCTCAACCACAGTTACACCGGCTTCGCCTTCGCCGTAAGCGCCCTGACGATAGCTCTTTACCGCCGGATTGGTTTTCAGCGATTGCTGTACCGCTGCGCGAAGCGCGCCAGTTCCTTTGCCGTGGATTATCACCACCTGAGAGATCCCGCTGAGCTGTGCGCTGTCTATAAAGCGCTCTACCTCAAGCACACCCTCGTCTGACATCATTCCCCGGATATCCAGCTCCATACCGCCGCGGCGATTCATGTTGGAGGTTACCTGCTTCTTCACGTTGCCGCCGGTTTTCTGAGGCTGCTGCTTCTTTTTGTTTTCGATAAGCCGGAGATTTTTCTGGTTGGTTTTTATTTTCATCATTCCGACCTGAACATAGCATACCCCGGACATATTCGGCACGGTCATCAGCACGCCCTCTTTCTTGGTGTCCGCCAGCATTACTGTGTCCCCTGCTTTGAGCGGGCGCGGGAGAATGTAGTTCTCGCTGCGGCGCTCGATAATCGGATTTGTTTCGTCCTGCATTTTATTCAGGGTGCTGTTGGCACGGCTCTTTGCGGCGCTCAGACCCTGCCGCAGCGCTTCTTTGTCCTTTGTCTTTTTCAGCTCTTCCAGCTCGTTAAGAAGCTGATTTGAGCGGAAACGTGTTTCCTCCACAATGGACAATGCGCGCTGCCGAGCGGTTTCAAGCTCTTTTTCCTTTTGCTGTTCCAGTTCGGACAGCTTCTGCTTCAGCTCGCTTTCAGTGAGCTTCGCGTTGCGTTCGGAAATCGCCGCGCTCTCCCGGAGGGATTCAAGCTCCTGACGGGATTTCTCCAGAGCGTCCACCACCTGTTCGAACCGCTTATTTTCGGTGCTGACAAGTTCCTTTGCCCGCTCAATCACATCATCGGGCATTCCAAGCCGCTGTGATATTGCGAACGCATTGGATTTTCCGGGAACTCCAACGATCAGTCGGTATGTGGGTTTCAGCGTATTCACGTCAAATTCGCAGGAGGCGTTCTCCACTCCGTCGGTCTGGAGCGCAAACATTTTCACTTCCTGATAATGAGTAGTTGCGGCGACCTTTGCGCCCTGCTCTTTAAGCGTTGAGAGAATAGACACGGCAAGCGCCGCGCCCTCCACAGGGTCAGTACCGCTGCCCAGCTCGTCTATAAGCACAAGACTGTTTTCGTCCGCCATGCCCAGAATTCTCACCACATTCACCATGTGCGAGGAGAACGTGGAAAGGCTCTGTTCAATGCTCTGTTCATCGCCGATATCAACGTAGATTCCATCGAAAATACCAATCTCGGAACCGTCACCGGCTGGTATCATAAGCCCGCACATAGTCATCAGCGTGAGCAGTCCTATTGTCTTTATCGCTACGGTTTTACCGCCGGTGTTAGGGCCGGTGATTATCAGACTGGAATATGCGCCGCCTATCTCCACCGAGATAGGTACGACGGAATTCGGGTCTATCAGCGGGTGTCGCGCCTGATGAAGCACTACCTTCGGTTCTGATACGATTTTTGCGGCAACTCCGCGCATTTTCGCGCCAAGATTTGCCTTTGCGAAATAAAGCTCCAGTATCTCAGCTACCCGGAAGTTGTTAGCGATGCTGTCAGCATTCTCGCCTACCTGCCCGGAAAGCTCCCGTGTTATTCTTTCTATCTCCGCCTGCTCGCGAGATCTCAGCACCCGTATCTCGTTGTTTGCCTCGACTACGCTCATCGGCTCGATGAAGAAGGTTTGCCCGGTCGCGGAGGTGTCGTGGACAAGTCCCGCCACTTCGTTCTTGTATTCGCTTCTCACCGGAACAACATATCTTCCGTCACGCATGGTGACGATAGCTTCCTGTAAGAATTTCTGGGTGCTGCGGCTCTTGATTAGTTTGTCGAGCTGCTCGCGGATATTCATTCCCTGCCGCACGATGCGCTTTCTGATAGAAGCCAGCTCCGGGCTTGCCGCGTCGGACATTTCCTCCTCGGAAAGAATGCTTTCGGAAATGCGCTGTTCAAGCTGCTTAATCGGGAACAACTCCCGGAAATACTCCGAAAGGGAATTCTCCATGCTCTCGCACTGACTGAACCAGTCGCAGAGCATTGCGGTTTCCCGTAGTATCTCCGCAACGTCAAGGAGTTCCCTGAAAGACAGGGAGGAACCGTTTTTGCACCGCCTCAGTGACATTGAGATATCCTTGATCTTACGGAAACGCGGCGTTCCGAATTTCGCGGACAGATTGAATGCGTCGTTTGTTTTCTGAAGCTCCAGCCGGATCTCCTCCTCGTCAAAGGAAGGCTTTATTTTCAGCGCCTTTTCATGGCAGGTGTCGCTGTATGTCTGCTCAGCCAGCAGCTCCAGTATTTTGTCAAGTTCAAGCTTTTTGTAGTATTTGTTCATTTTTCTCACCTTTTCATATATACATCGCTATCAGATGTATCGCCGGGTCTTTACCGCACTGACTTCTGGAACAGGCTGCGGAAATGTAACGGATCTCCGCGCGGAAATTCCTTTTGTCAGCATAAATATACACACTTGTTTTTATTATATACATTTTATTCCGGATTGTCAACTGAATATCTGCCGCTGAAAAATTTTTTCGGGAAAGCTCTTGACAAAGTTATAGAACTGTGCTAAAATGGTATCAGAAAGTTCTAAAAAGTATCAAAATGGTAGGAGGACAAAATGGATATAGTTTTTAAGGCAAAGCCCACGGAGCTTACAGCTCTGAAGTTGCTTGACAAAATGGCACCAGAAATAAAAAGCGGAAAGCAGCGAGGTTTTTTTTGGGCGGCACATAAGGCGGCAGAATCAATATCTAATGGGAACACGATAGATTGGATTGAGGTAGCTAAGGTTCGTTTGGAAGAATATTCTGACAGCAAATCTGACGGTGAAACATCGTCAGTCGTAGTTACTCATCTGAATATAGAGGAGGCGGATTTCGATATCGTGACAAAATCAATCGAATCCCAGTACAATCTGACGCGCAGAGTTCAGAAATCGTACCTCGTGAGGAGCCTCATAAAGTATGGGTTAAAAAATGCTGAGCAGAACCAAAAGCCTTGCTTGTCATTATCAGAATCAGGCAAAGCGGATAACATGAGCCTCGAACAAAAGGTTGATAATCTCTTGACGGAGATTATCGCCATTAAGGAAAAGCTTGACGACATCAGAAAGATGCTAAACACAGATTACAAGGAGGAAAAACATGACACTCAATAATTTGACGGATTTGTATGAGGTTGAACAGCTGCGCCGCCTGCCCCCAATTACAAAAGACGTTGTAAAGTATAAAGCAACGTCCACTGATCTGGCCAACGCTAGTAAGCATTTAAGTACGCTTTATACCGGCACTATAAGAGCAAGCTTCTCAAGTAAAATTCTCCTGCTGAATGAAATATTCAATAGCGAATTCAAGCGCAAGCTGATAGAGGAATATAATAAAGGCATTTCCATAAAACAACTATCTAGAGAAAACCTATTACCTGAAAGCCTTGTAAATTACTGGATAACGGGAACAAAACCATCACTAACTAGAACGAAAAGGAAGAGAATGATGAATGCCAACAATATAAAAGAAAAAACAAGAACTAATGTTGCTAATTACTTAAAGCAGCCTTCATCTGATTGCTCCGTCTTTACTATCGGCACTGATGAGAATGGCATTCCGATCATTACAATCGCATATGACGCAGATAACCACGTTCCGGGCCACTGTCTCGAATCGTGCCTTTGGTTTCACAACACCGTCGTGGAGGCAAGAGCATATTATTCTGAAGTGGCGCAGAATTTGGTTAAAAATAGCGATAACAGGGCTGAGTTGCTTGAAGTTTTAAATTTCATAAACGCCCGTCTCTGGCCTGTTAATGGCTCCATCACGCCGCGTTTCTACCTCACTGAGGACTCGGATATCACCTATACCGCGCTCTTTGATTACAGTATGTTTGAAGCTGAAAAAGCGTCCTCGACGCTTGAATATATAAGAGACATGATCACCTTCCTTGCCAAATTGAGTTACTCGATTTTTGGAGTTGTCAGAGGCGTGTTCGACTCTGAAACAGCAATAGAGTATATTAAATCTGAATTTCTTAATGAATAATAAAATTTCAGAAAACGCGCTGCAACTCGCAGGGCGTTTTTCTCTTAAATAAAGGTACTATGCAAACCCCGAAAAATATGCTATAATAAAAGCGTTGATTTTCACCCGCAAAATCCTTAGTAGTAAAACCTCAGATTTACTACTATTTGACTACTACACGCGTCCGCGATTTTCCCCGATTTGCGCGATTTCTGTGAAAATGCCCAAAAATACAGATTTTTACAGTACGCAAACCACGGCAAAATACTGCATAATATAGCTTTATGAAAGGAAGTGCACCGATGTACAGAATACTTTTCGTCTGCCACGGCAACATCTGCCGTTCCCCAATGGCGGAATATATATTCAACGATATGCTGAAAAAGCAGGGAATAACCAATATCCACGCTGACTCCGCAGCTACCTCCACTGAAGAGATCGGAAACGGAGTTCATTACGGAACGGCGGCGGTGCTGCGCAGGCTTGGGATAGACTATTCGGCGCACAGGGCGAGACAGATGACCCGCTCTGATTGTGAAAAATACGACCTGATAATCGGAATGGACAGCGCCAATATTCGCAATATCCATAGGATAGCCGGCACGGACAAAAACGACAATATATCCCGCTTGCTGGATTTTACCGACAGGAGCGGCGACATTTCCGACCCGTGGTATACCGGGGATTTTGAAAGCACATACAATGATGTTGTGGAGGGCTGCGAGGGGCTTCTGAAATGGCTGCGCAGCAGCGGTATTATATGAGAACTCTTGCGCGAATGCATCCGGCAGTGTGCTTCGTTTATCTGCTTGCGGTCATCGGACTGACCGCGTTTGCCGGAGATCCGGTGGTCGTGCTGGAATCGCTTCTGGGGGCAGTACTTCTGGCGGCGGTATCCGGAACGGCAAAGGGAACTGCGGCATTCGCCGGAATTGCGCTGGCTGCGGCGCTGGCGAATTTTCTTTTCGTTCATAATGGTGAAACCGCCCTGTTCTTTGTAGGAAATACCGCATTCACGCTTGAAGCGCTTGTTTATGGACTCTTTGTGGGGGTAATGCTGGCGGCGGTCTGCGTCTGGGGCGCTTGTGCGGTGAAATATGTGACAAGCGATAAATACGTCTGGCTGTTTGGCAGGGTCGTCCCTGCGGCGGGGCTTACCCTGTCCTGCGCTATACGTTTCCTGCCTATGTTCGTCCGGCGGACAAAGGAATTTGCCGCCGTTCAGAATAATTCCGGGCTGTCCGGCTCAGGTACTGTGCGCGGATATCTCAGGGCTTTCTCGGCGTCGGTGGGTTATTCCGCTGAACAGGCTATGGATTCGGCATTGTCCATGAAGGCAAGAGGATACGGCACTGCCCGGCGCACGAGCTTTTCACTTTATCGTGTTACCCTGAGGACAATTCTTGCAATGCTTGCAGTCGGAGCTTTGGGGGTATTGTGCTTTGTCCTGATTTTGACCGGAGCGGGAACATTTTACTTTTACCCCGCATTATCGGCAATACCCGCAGACCCGGCAGATATTGTGCTGTACTGCGGCTTCGGGGCTTTGTGCGTTATGCCGGCGGCGGTTGTCGTGTGGGAAAATGTTCGTTTTATTGCTAATACTCGTTGAAGGAATACAATATGGATCAGATAAAAATACAAGACCTGACGTTTGATTATCGCGGCGGAGGGAGAGCGCTTAACGGAGTCAGCCTTTCCGTTCGGCCGGGAGAATTCGTGACCCTGTGCGGACTGTCCGGCTGCGGGAAAAGCACACTGCTGCGGCTGATGAAGCCGGGACTGTTCCCGCAGGGAAAAAAAACCGGCAGCGTGATTTTCCGCGGCAGTGAGCTTCCGGCAGAGCCAAGCCGGGAATCCGCTGCCGAGATCGGATTTGTAATGCAGGATCCGGAAAGCCAGACTGTCACCGACAAGGTATGGCATGAGCTTGCGTTCTCCTGCGAAAGCGTCGGAATGCCTCAGGGAGAGATACGGCGGAGAGTTGCGGAAATGGCGGGATATTTCGGTCTGGAGCAGCTTTTTGAGCGGGACACCTGCACCCTTTCCGGAGGTCAGAAGCAGCTTCTATGCCTTGCGTCGGCGGCGGCGCTTCACCCGGAATTGCTGCTGCTGGACGAGCCAACCTCCCAGCTTGACCCGATATCGGCGCAGGGATTTATTGACGCGGTGCGCAGGCTCAACCGTGATTTCGGAGTAACTGTTATCGCGGCGGAGCACCGTCTGGAGGAGCTGCTCCCTATCTCCGACCGGGTGATTGTTATGGACAGGGGAGAGGTGATCGCCGACTGCCCGCCGGAATTGCTTGCGTCAGAGCTCCCGTCAGGACACCCCATGGAGTATTCACTTACTGCGGCGCAGCGGATATTCCGTATCGCCGGCGGTCAGGGAGCCTCCCCGGTTTCCGTCCGTCAGGGCAGGAACGATCCAGTTTGCCGGGAATATCTTGCGAAAAATAACGCCGAACAGATGAGAAACTTCACTCCGGCGGGAGAACCGGCTATCATAGTAAAGGAGCTTTGGGCAGGCTGGGGAAAGACCGCGCCGGAAGTGCTGCGGGGCGCTTCTTTAAAGCTGTATCCGGGGGAGATATATGCGATGATAGGCGGCAATGGTTCCGGAAAATCCACGCTTCTGAAAGCGATAACCGGCATAGTGAAGCCGCTGAGTGGTAAAATCAAACGCAGCAAGGGTCTTTTTACCGCATATCTTCCGCAGAACCCCTGTATGCTGTTCACCCACGAAACGGCTGGGGAAGAGGCTTCGGAAGAATACCTGAAACGGTTCGGGCTGTCGGAGCTTGCCGAAAGAAATCCCCTTGATCTGTCCGGCGGCGAGCGGCAAAGACTTGCGTTGGCGAAGCTCCTTTCAGGCGGCGACGGGCGCAGACCGGACGTGCTTCTGCTTGACGAGCCAACAAAGGGTATGGACGCAGCCGCAAAGCATGATTTCGCGGCATACCTAAAAGAGCTTGCGGCGGAGGGACTTGCGGTGTTGTTGGTAACTCACGACACGGAGCTTGCCGCGGAATGCGCAGATATGTGCGGACTTCTTTTCAACGGAGAGGTTATCAACGAAGCTTCTCCGCAGGAGATGTTCAGTGAGAATTATTTCTACACTACTCCTATGCGAAGGCTTGCCAGAGGATTTGAAAATATCTGATTTAGTTTATATGGGAAATTTATAAAAAGTGTTGATTTAGTTTAAATAGTGTGATATAATAAAATTTGAAAATAAAGGCAGTTCTCAAAGGAGAGAAGCAAATCCCATGAAAAAAAACATCAGAAATATTGTTTTTACAGCAGCACTGTCAATTGCGTTGACGCTTACTGCGTGCAGTGGTAATTCCGGTTCGTCTGAAACAGACAGCGTTCAGTCCGGGACACAGGAGTCTGAGCCTAAGGCAGGAAGCTCCACCGAAGAAGCCTCCGCGCCGCAGGAAGAACCGCAGACATCTGCTCCGGAGCAGTCACAGACAGAGGAAGCCCCGGTGGAAAGCGGTGAAACGGCGGATCTTCAGGCGATATATGATAAGATAAATGCGGCGGTAAACGGAAGCGGCGAGCTGGTAATGCTCCCGGAAAGCGATCCAATGATGATCGACAGCTTTTATTCTGGACTTTCAGAGGTGAATATAAAGCAGCAGCTTCTGTATATGGCTCCGGTGACAGGCTTCGCCTGCGAGGTGATGCTGGCTGAAGCGGAGGACAGCGGCAGCGCGGATAAGGCGGAGGAGATATTCCGCGCCAGAATAGAGCTTGGCGCGTCCGACGAATTCTATCCGGACACTGCGGCGGCGTGGCAGCAGAATGCGCAGGTTCAGCGCAGCGGCAATTTAGTTTGCATGATAGCCCTGCCGGAGGGTTATTCTATTCCGGACGACGTTTTTGCGTTGTGATTTTTCATGAAAGCCATTGGGGGAAGAATGTGCAGCATTAGGCTGCAAAAACCGTTATTGGGACGGCAAGAAATAAAGAAACAAGGAGCAGAAAATGGCTTACATCAATGAAAACCAGCAGCTTATGATGAGGCTTGCCGGGGAAATATCAAAGGTAATAAAGGGAAAGAACGAGGCGGTGCAGCTTATTCTGACGGCGCTGCTGGCGCAGGGTCATGTCCTTATCGAGGACGTTCCCGGCGTGGGAAAGACAACGCTGGCAATGGCGCTTGGCAAAGCGACCGGACTTAGCTTCCGGCGCGCGCAGTTCACACCGGACGTTATGGCTTCGGACATCACGGGCTTCACCATGTTCAACCGGGAGGAAAACCGTTTCGAGTACCGTTCCGGGCTTGTGATGACTAATATCCTCCTCGCGGACGAGATAAACAGAACCTCGCCGAAAACTCAGTCGGCTCTTCTTGAGGCTATGGAGGAAAAACGCGTGACGGTTGACGGCGTAGTGCATCAGCTCCCCTCACCGTTTATCGTTATCGCCACACAGAACTCTCAGGGCTATGTAGGTACATTTCCGCTGCCTGAGGCGCAGCTTGACCGTTTCATGATAAAGATAAGTCTTGGTTATCCCACGGTCGAGGAGGAAACCGGGATTCTTCTGGACAGGATAGGCAGCAATCCGGTGAACGATGTTGAATCGGTGATGACCGCTGATCAGCTTGCCCAGTGCATTGAAGAGGTTCAGCAGGTTCAGCTTGCCGAGAGCCTTTGCCGCTATATCGCGGAGCTTTCGGCGGCGACAAGGGCGCACGGAGGAGTGGAGCTGGGCGTAAGCCCCCGTGCATCGCTTGCGATAATGCAGGCGAGCCGCGCATTCGCTTATTTGAACGGCAGGGATTACGTTGTTCCGGAGGATATAGTGCGGCTTATGATCCCGGTATACAGCCACAGAATCGTGCTGAGGCAGGAGATGAAAATGCGCCGCATGGACGTTACCGCAGTGCTTCAGGACGCTGTTTCGTCAGTAACGCCTCCTGTAAGGCGCGGTTTCTGACAGAGGATAGGGGGCGGCAATGCGCAGGAACAGATTTCTTTATATTGTGCTGGTGCTAGCGTTTCTGATTTTCTCTGCTGCGTATCAGAGCAGGATTGCGTCGGTGCTGCTTATCGCTTCGCTGTGCTATCCGATTTTGGCTGCGCTGTTCGTGCTTATCTCTGGATTTTTCGCGGATGTAGGGTTCGTTGAGAGCAGAGAGGTACACCAGAAGGGCGAGGAATTTGAGATATGGCTCTATATTCGGGGAAGATCTCCGTTACCCTATGCGCCGATTGAGCTTCAGTGCAATCTTCCGGACAGGGACACCGGATTATTTTCCGTTAAGAGAATATATGCGGCTGTGCCTCCTTTTGGGAGATGCAGGATATCGGTCGCTGCGATGCACAGATTCCGCGGCTCTTTTGTTGCCGAGATAAACCGCATCTCGGTTTATGATCCGCTTAGGATCATACGGATTTCCCGAAGGATTTCAAAGGAAACCACGCTGGTTTTCCTGCCGAGGAGAATCAATATCGGGGAGTATTCCTCCGAAGCCCACGGCGAAAACAGCGCAAATCCGACTCCGCTGCTCAATGGCGAGCGCGAAGAGTTCTCTCATGTCCGTGAGTATCGCACCGGCGATATCATGCAGCTTGTTCACTGGAAGCTTACAGCAAAGCAGGACGAGATGATGATAAAGCAGTATGACGAGGAAACAGAGCAGCGGACGCTGATATTATGCGACTACAACTTTGATGTTTCATCTTCAGATACAGCAATGCGTCAGGCGGACGCGGTGATCGAGGCGGCGATTGCCTTTGCTCTTTCGGCAGTGAAGTCCGGCAGCGGAGCAGTTGTGGATATCGGAGCGGGAACGCCTGAGCTTCACTGTGCAATGAAGGATATGCCGGATTTTGAGCGGTTCTTTGATCTGATGTCGGTGCTTCCGGTAAGGATCCCGGTGATGGATCTCGGTGAGCTTATCAGCAGTATTCCAAGCAGCGGCGCGTCAACAGTGCTGCTGATTACCTGCCGTCTGACGGAGGAAACAATAATTTCGGCGGAAATTGCTGCGGAAAGCTTTCGCGGCGAGGTCGCTCTGGTATGGCTCAGCCTCGGTACGCATTCTCCTTTGGAGGAGCAGGCGGAGGGCAAGCGGTTCCTTTTCTTCCCGGTCAGGGGTGAGCTTGATGAATTCTCCAAAAAAGGCTCTGAATAATATTATTCCCGGCGGTGATTTGCTGCCGGGTCAATTTGTAGCATAGTAAAGCCATTCTCAGGCAATTCGCTGTTTGTGGTAAAGACAAAATTTCGCTGATGTGGTACAATGGAGATACGAAAAGAGAGGGGCGATAATATGGATATGGTGAAAATAGGGAAGTTTCTCGCTCAGCTTCGCCGGGAGCAGGATCTCACTCAGGAGCAGCTAGGCGAAAAGCTGGGAGTTACCAACAAAACGATATCCCGCTGGGAAACCGGGAATTATCTGCCGCCGGTGGAAATGCTCCAGCTCATGAGCGACATTTATGGAGTTTCGATAAACGAGCTGCTCAGCGGCGAGCGTCTGACCGAGGAGAGTTACCGGGAAAAGGCGGAGGAGAACATCGCGGCGGCGATAGCGGAGAGCAGCTTTTCAGTCAAGGAGCGGGTGAACTACTATCGCTGCAAGTGGACGAGGGATCACCTTGCGGGTACGGTCATCGGCTATGTGCTGCTGTTCGCTGCGCTGGCGGCGGGGTTGGCGCTCTGGAAAACATGGCTTATGGCTGGTGGCGCGGCGGGAATATTCGGCTGGTATATCCTGCGGTACAATCAGATGATGGCTTATGTTGAGCGTAATGCCTATGATGGCAGCGGCTCCGGACATTTCGTGACTGTTGATAAATCAAGCATTAGTTTTAATAAGGCGGCAGTCGGGAGAACACTTTGCACTGCGCTGTGGTTTGCGATATGCGCGGCGGCGGGGGCGTATATTATTTTTGATGAAATGGCGTCCGTGTTATACGTTAGATTTGATATTGACGTACTTGCCCCGTTGGTACTCAGCTTTACTCTTTACTGGATTCTTTCACGCAGAACAGAGCTTCCCGTAAAGGCGAAAATCTTCGTATGCGCTGCGGCTGACCTGTTTGCCGCCGCAAAATACACCATGAATGTTCTGGTCTGCATGGGTTCTGAACCGGTTTTCGGGATAACCTCTATTCCTGGAATCATTGCTGCTGTGGCTGGAGTTCATCTTGCATATGGCGCGGCGGTGTTAGTGGTTTCTGTTCTGGCGGCGGAGCTTTCTCTGCGGCTGATAAACCGAAAAAGCAAAAAAGAAATGGCATAATAAACGAAAACCTGAGAAGCCTCGCGCCTCTCAGGTTTTTGGTTATTTCAGAAGCTCCATAATCCCACGGCATATCCTCTGCGGAATCCTGCTGAAATGTCCGCCGGACTCGTGGACATATGTTACCTGCGCAGTCCGCCCCGCTATGCGCTTTACCTCGTTGGTTTTATCCTCCACCGAAGCCATAAGCGGGTCGGGGGAATTCTTCTCCTTGCCGCCAAGACTGAGGTAGATTTTGCCGTGGAGAGGGTGATTTTTCAGGAACTCCGTCCACCCCGGAAACCACATCGAGCCGGAGCAGCTTGCCGCGCCGGATATCACTCCCGGCTCTGACAATGCCGCCGCATACAGCGCGAAAAGCCCTCCCAGCGAGTAACCGCAGAGGTACACTCCGCTGAACCCGCCAAACCGCTGCTCAAGCTCCGCAGTGAACTCCGGCAGGAATTGAAGCAGCCTGTCCGCGCCGCTGCTGAATTTCCTGCCGCTGTCCAGTTCTGCTTCCCACGGGGAATAATCCCTGTCCCAGTCTATCTCGCCGAATTCCGCAAGCGTAAGCGGCTGGCAGTCTGTGTTTCGCAGGATTTCGGACACACTTCCGAACAATTCCCGCTCGAATCCGCTGAACAGCAGCACAAGCGCCGGTCTGCCGCAGCCTATCTGCTCCGCGCGGCAGCAAAATCCTGAAAGGCTGAACTCCGTCAAATCAGAATTCCCTCCAGATGGTCAAGCTCATGCTGAATTATCTCCGCGGTGATCCCGTCGTACTTTTTCTTGCATTTTCTCATGCGTATATCAAGGAATTCCACCTCAATAGCTTCGTGGCGGGTGACGTCCTTTGCGCCCTCATGACAAAGGCAGTTTTCCTTTATCTCATAGGTTTCCGGACTTTTCCACTTTACCTGCGGATTCAGCATAACGACGTACTTTGCGCCCTCCTCAAATACGATTATCCGCTTGAGAACGCCGATCATATTCGCCGCCATTCCTACACATTCGTGGGAGTGAGCCGCAATGGTTTCCACCATGTCCTGAGCTGTTTGCAGGTCGTTTTTGTCCGCCGGAAGGGACTTCTGGCTAAGCAGGAACTTGTCCTTTACAATAGGCTTAATCATACTCTCGAAATCCTTTCCTTTATGTCCCGCTGATAAGCTCAAAGCGGATATCATGCAGCTTTAAGCCGCTGCCGCCGAGGTACACCCTAACGGTGGTGAACCGCGAGAAGAACGGCGCGGTGCGGGATTGCTCCACAGGAAGTCCGCCGGTTCCGTTGTAGGTGTAGGTTCCCACCGGAGTACCAAGCGCGAACACCGATACCGAGGTCTGAGCAAGCTCCGACAGGCTGCTTGATGCGGTGACTGTGATACGATAGTCGCCGAATTTTGAGATGTTCAGCCCGAAAGCGAAACTGCTTCCCTTTTCGCAGGAAATATCCGACAGATCAAGACTGAAGCTTTCGTCAACATCATAGAACTTTATATCTGTGCTGTCAATATCATCTCCGTCTGAGGGGCGGTTGATTATCTCAGTTTCGTCATCGCAGCCCATCATGCGCTTCAGCGCATGGGTACCGAGCAGGAAGCGCAGGATATTCATTGCGTTGCGTTGTAATTCTCCACGGGTTAGTTCGCCCTGTTCAAGGCTTTGCAGCGTGTTGTCATTGCATTCTGCGCCGTTCGCCGTTACCATATATACGTCGTTCTGAGCCATTGCCATAGCTGCAAAATCTGATTTATCCGGAGCATTTCCACGGCGGTTTATATTCGCCCACCAGTCGGTCATTGTGAAGCCGTTAAATCCCCAGTCCTCCCGGAGTATCGTGGTGTTTACGTCGTAGTTTCCGGCTGTCCATACGCCGTTCACCGCGCCGTAGGTCGTCATGACGGAGGTCGCGCCCCCCTCTTTCACTGCGGCTTCAAAGCCCCGCAGGTAGATCTCCCGCAGTGCGCGCTCTGAGATCACGCTGTCAAGGAAATGCCGGCGGGTTTCACGGTTGTTGCCGCAGAAATGCTTGATAGTTCCGGTAACTCCTGCGGAATGCAGTCCGCGAAGCTCCGCCGCCGCGATCTGCCCGGTGAGGAACGGATCCTCCGAGAAATACTCAAAATTTCTTCCGTTGAGCGGGTGACGGTGGATATTCATGCCCGGCCCTAACAAACAGTCCACACGGTTTGCGTGCATTTCAAGCCCCGTGCAGCTAAAAAGCTCTGTCATAAGCTCTCGGTTGAATGTGGAGGCAAGCAGCGTACCGTTTGGCAGGCTGAAAGCCTTTGTGCCGCAGTCCAAACGCATTCCGGAAGGGCCGTCCGAGCAGCATCCGCAGGGTACGCCCATTGCCTTTAATTCCTCGGACACTCCTCCAAAGGCTGCGGCGGTTCCGGCAGTTACCTTCGGGCTGCCCATGCCCTCGCCCCGGATAATGCAGGACAGGTCGTAATCGGAGAGCTGCGCGGTGAATTCCTCCAGAGTGTTCTGTCCGTTGTACACGTCCGCAAGGGTGATACCCCGGTTTCCGGTCTGGGGCAGCTCTGCGGGAAGCTGCGCGCTGTCGCGGGGGTTAGGATTATCAGTCAGCGGAACGTCCTCGAACACTAGTTTACCGCCGCTGTTCGTCATTCTCTTGAACGGAGTTACGGGAGCCAATGCGGACTTGCACTGCTTTACAACACGGTCAGCTGGGATAGTCAGGGTAAAGCTGTCCTTTGCGCTGCGAACGTCTCCGCCAACACTGAATAAATAATCCCCGCTCTCCAGTATCCAGCAGCTCTTATGTCCGGTCACGACGGAATCATCATAGGAAGCAACGCTTTCCAGCGGTATTTTCACATAAACCGTGTCCTCTGCTCCGGGCTGTATCTCGGCGGTCTTGGCAAATCCGCAGAGCACTCTCGCGGGCTTGCCGAGCTTTCCCTGAGGAGCGGAGCAGTAGATCTGAACTACCTCTTTGCCGGGGCAGACGCCGGTGTTCTTCACGGTTACTTTCGCTGTGATGTTATCTTCGTCTGCGGTGAAGTCTGCGCAGGCGATCTCAAAGCTTGTGTAGGACAGACCAAAGCCGAACGGGAAGCGTACCCTGTCCTTGGCAAAGGTCTCAAAATAGCGGTAGCCGACATAGATATCTTCGCCGTAGCAGTCCCTGTCGCCGCTGCCGAAGAATTTATCCGAGGGGTAGTCGGAAACCTCGTAGGCAATAGTGTCCGGAAGCTTTCCGGAGGGTGAAGTCTTTCCGGTGAGGACAGATGCTGTGCCTGTGCCGCCCACCATTCCGCCTTGCCATACATACATGACCGCTGCGGGGTCATACCTATCCATGAAACTCATGTCGATAAGCCCGGCAGTGTTCAGAAGCACCACGGTTTTCGGGAATACGGCAGTGACCTTTTTCAGCATATCCTCCTCCAGATCAGACAGGAGATACGCGCCCTTTTCGCATTTGTTGTCCATTTCCTCGCCGGCGGTTCGTCCGATGACAACTATTGCGGTGTCAGAGGTGCTTGCAGCTTCCCGTACAAGCTCATCGGAAAGAGGCATTTCCTCCTGCGACCAGGGTTCGTTTCCCCAGCCCTCGCCGTGGTCAAAGGGGTGTTTTTCGTCCCATTTCTTATAGGTATCTAGAAGCTTCTGATTTATCTTGTATCCTGATTCTATCAGACCGTCGGTAATTCCCACGACCCGCGAAACGTTCACCATTCCGCCGCTGCCCGTGCCGCTTTTGTAGTAGTGAAGCTGTATTCTGCCGAAAACTGCAGCCTCGCCGTCCTTTTTCAGCGGCAGTGCGCCGTCGTTCTTCAGCAGCACAATACCCTCTGAAACGGCTCTGGCAGACGTTTCGATATACTTTTCCCAGTCAAGAATTCTTTTCATATAGCTCTCCTTTTTCAAATTACAAAAAAACTGCGCTGTACCAGAAAATCCGGACAGCGCAGCATAAGCTTGGGACACGCTGATTAAAGCGCAGCGTATCAAATCTGGTTTTGCGCAAAATATAACTAATGCTATAAGTAAAATGTTTCTTGTTGCGCAAAACCCGCCGCGTGAGTATGCGCGCTTGAACGTGGCGAATTTGATTTAATCAGCGTTTCCCTTGTTTACTTGTTGCCGCCGAAGAGTCCGCCCAGACCGCCGAGCTTGTCCTTGATACCGTCAACGTTTACTTTTGTCTTAACGCCGTCAACTATCTGCTTTATCACATCGTCCGGCAGGTCAACTCCGAGAATTCCCTCGACTGTCTTGATCGGGTCTTTCTGGAACTTTGAAGCGATGTCAGGGTCGCTCTTGACCTTGTTCACAATCTCATCAATTTTTGCCTTGATATCCATATTATGTTACCTCTTTCATTGAAATTTTTTCCCGAACTGGGGTTTCTTTAAGTATAGCATATCCGGTAAGAAATATCAAGTATTATGCTGAAAATAAAAGCGTGTCTGAGTAAAATAATTCCGGGCAGCAGCCGTTACCGAGCCCGTATTTTTGTGTTGACAAACCCGTGCAATGCCTGTATAATTATATCTGTCAGGGCTGCACATCAAAAGCCGGAAGCCATGCGTACAGAATACAGGATATGAACCCTTTTCGCGGCAGAATGGAGAACATAATGAAACAAAAAACCGATGCGACCGTAAAGAAAATATCACCCATCCGGCTGCTGAAAGCCCTGTGGATCTTTATTCCGCTGATACTGGCGGGGGCAATGTATTTCTTGCTGCCCATGTTTCCGGAATTCACCGAGTATGCGGTTTCCCGCGGATTATTCAAGGTCTTCACCGTACCCGTGGGATTTCTGACCTCGCTGCTGCCGTTTTCCCTAACGGAATTGCTGGTGGCGCTTGCAATTCCCGGAGTTATCGCTCTTATCATTGTTTTCATCGTCCGCATGAAGAAAAGTCCCCGCCGTCGCAATACACTGCTGAAAGCCGGGCGTTTTCTTGCAGGCTTTGTTTCCTTTGCGCTTTTTATTTACATGATCGCCCACGGAGCGAATTACTACCGTCTGAGCGTTGAGCAGCTCATGGAGCTGGACACCTCGCCGAAATCCACTGAATTCCTGCTGGAGGTGTGCAGAGATCTTGCTGCCCATGCCGCAGAGGAGAGGGAGCTTCTCGCCGAGGACGAAAACGGCTGCGTTAAGTTCAACGAGGATATATTCACGGAGCTTACCCGCACCAGCAGCGGCTACGACTCGCTTGTGGATGAATATCCTTTCCTCTGGACTTCGGTCAGCCGTCAGAAGCCGGTAATGCTCTCCTATTACTGGAGCTATACTGGTATTGTTGGTATGTATTTCCCGTTCTTCGCGGAATGCAACATCAATACCGAGCAGCCGGATTTCACGATACCGTTCACCGCCAGCCATGAAAGCGCCCATTCCCGCGGCATAGCCTTTGAGAACGAATGCAACTTTCTTGCTTTCCTGTCCTGTATCAGCAGCGAATATCCTGAGTTCCGATATTCCGGCTATATGAACGCGTTCAAGTATTGCTCAAACTCGCTTTATTCCAGCGATAAGGAGCTTTGGGCAGAGGCGTATAGCTGCACTACCGAGGGTATGCGCCGGGATTTCATTGCTGAAAACGAGTATATCGACCGTTTCAAGGGAAAGGTTCAGGAAACATCCTCCGCAGTAAACGACGGTTTCATCAAGGCGCAGGGGGTGTCAGACGGCACCAAGAGCTACGGCAGAGTGACTGACCTGATTCTTGCGTATTATGAAAAGCAGTTATCCGGAGAAGCCTCATGAGAGAAATAACCTATATCGTTCCGCCGTCCTTTGACGGAACGCAGGCGCAGGATCTTCTGAAAACGCTTGGCTTTTCCCGGAGGGCGGTGGTTAAGCTCAAACAGAACGGCGGAATTACACGAAACGGCGGTGTCCTGCGCACGGTTGACACTATTCATTCCGGCGAGGAGATATGTGTTTCCATGCCGGAGGAGGGCAGCGCGATTCTGCCAAACCCAGAGCTTTCCGCGGATATCGTCTATGAGGACAAGGACGTTGTGGTATTCAACAAGCCGCCGTTTATGCCAGTGCACCCATCTATCCGGCATTACAGCGACACTCTTGCCAACCTGTTCGCGGCAGAATATCCGGGGCTTCCGTTCCGTCCTATAAACAGGCTTGACCGGAATACCAGCGGACTGTGCGTATGCGCCAAAAACCAGTTTGCCGCCTCATCGCTCGGCGGGAGCGTTGAAAAGGTGTACTATGCAATAACTGACGGAACGCCGCCGGGGGATACTGTTGACCAGCCCATCGGCAGGACTGACGGCAGCATAATAAAGCGCTGTGTGATCCCGGAGGGTAAGCCGGCGGTAACGCATTTTAAGGTTATCAGACAAACTGAACGCCGGGCGCTGCTGCGGGTTACTCTTGAAACAGGGCGCACTCATCAGATACGGGTGCATATGGCTTATATCGGCTTTCCGCTGTGCGGGGACGAGATGTATTCCGGAGACTGCTCAGAGATAAATCGGCAGGCTCTGCACTGCGGAGAGGTGAGCTTCACGCAGCCCGTCACCCGTGAAAGGATATATGTAACTGCGCCGATACCGGAGGATATGGAAGTGTTATTAACGGAGGAGAAATTATGATAAAAGCTGTGATTTTTGATATGGACGGGCTTATCCTAGACACGGAGAAGCTGCTGGTAAAATACTGGTGTCAGGCAGCTAATGAAGCAGGATTTCCTATGCAGCGTGAACACGCTCTGAATATCCGCAGTCTTGCCCGGATATTTGCGATACCGTATCTTCAGGGTTTATTCGGCGAGGATTTCGACTATGTAAAGATACGCTCCCGCCGCATGGAACTTATGGCTCAGCACCTTTCGGAGCATGGACTTGAAACAAAGCCGGGGATCACTCAGCTACTGGACTTCTTGGACGAAAAGAAAATACCCGCCGCGATAGCCACAGCTACCGATATCCAACGCACCGAGGACTATCTCGGCAGGGTTGGGCTGCTGGGGAGATTCAGCAGGATAGTCTGCGCCGCAATGGTGGAGAGCGGCAAGCCAAAGCCGGATATCTACCTGTACGCTGCGCAGCAGCTAGGGCTCCCTCCGGAGGAGTGCATGGCTCTTGAGGACTCGCCGAACGGCGTGCGGAGCGCTTCATCTGCGGGGTGTGTGACGGTAATGGTTCCTGATCTCACGCAGCCGGACGAGGAACTGATGGGACTGATCTTCGCAAAGGCAGATACACTTGCGGACGTTCCGGCAATAATTGAACGTACATAAATTTTGGCGGGGAATTGGTTCCCCGCCGCAGCTTGTCGAAAAAGTGGTTTTTGCCCGCGAAGCGGGCTTTTGAAATCCGTTTTTTGCCACGGGTTTCCCGGGGCAAAAAACACTTCTATCCGCACAACTGTGCGAACTGACGGCTTTGCCGTCAGTGAGTGCGGGCAGTGCGGATGCTCCTGTCGGAAAAGTCTTTAGACTTTTTCGACAGACTCTGGCGGGGAATTAGTTCCCCGCCGTTTTTCTGTTATTAAGGCTCCGCAGTCTTTTTCGCCGCCAGCCTGCACTTCGTTTTCCACTTTCCCTGCCAGTACCGTATCAGGCTCATCAGTGCAGTCAGCACCCACGTCAGACAGGTAGTAGTCCAGACTGCCCACCAGCCCATTGCAGGGATATGAACGAGAATGATAGCAAAGCCTATTCTTCCCACGACTTCGGCAAAGCCGTTTATCATCGCATAAACCACATCTCCCGCGCCGTTCAGCAGTCCGCGGGTGGTGTGTATTGTTCCCAGAGCGCAGTAGAAAAGGCAGGACAGCTTAAGCGCCTTGCCGCCTATTGCGATCACCTCCGGCTCGTCCACGAACAGTCCAACGATCTGATCTCCAAGCAGCAGGAAAACTCCCATGACCGCCAGCGCAAATCCGACAGTGACCAGCATACTCCGGTGATAGCCCCGGATTACGCGCTTCTGAAGCCCAGCGCCTATATTCTGCCCGGCAAAGGTGGAAACCGCCGCATTCAGCGAGGTAAAGGGCTGCTGCACGAGCTGTTCTACCCTCATTGTTGCAGTGTAAGCCGCCATTACCGTTTCGCCGAAGCCGTTCGCAGTCCTCTGGAGGAATATCATTGAAACGGAGATCATTGCGTTCTGGAGCGCGATCGGAACTCCGGTGGTGATACATCTGAGGCAGGTTGCAGGCTCAGGCTTTGCGTCCTCCCGGGTCAGCCGGAAATAGGGATTTTTCTTGAAGCCAACAATAATGCTTCCCGCCGCGCTTACTCCCTGGGAGATCACAGTTGCGTAAGCCGCGCCGATTACTCCGAAATCAAGCGCCACCACGAACAAAAGGTCAAGCCCGACGTTAAGCAGACTTGCGACAACGAGGAATATCAGCGGAGTCCGGGAGTCACCAAGGGATCGCATTACCGAGTTTATCCAGTTATAGGCAGCAACGCACAGCGTACCGGAGCAGGCGGCGCGCATATAATCCGACGCGTCCTGAAGCAGATTTTCCGGAGTATTCATCATCTTCATCAGCTCGCCTGCAAGCGTCACTGAGATCACCGATATTACTGCTCCGAATGCCATGATTACATATGCGGAGTTGGTTATGAGCTTTCGCACTTCCCGGTGCATTCCCGCTCCGAATCTCTGGGAAATCAGTATCCCGGCGCCGACGGACAGTCCTATGCAAAGCGTGCTGAAAAGATAGGTGAGAGAGCCGGTGGTGCCTACCGCTGCAAGCTTGTCTGCTCCAAGATATCTACCTACTATTATAGAATCAACGATATTATATAGCTGCTGGAATAGATTTCCTGCAAAGAGGGGGAGCGTGAACAGTATAATGTGCTTTAGCTCGCTTCCCTCGGTCATTTTTAAAGTATAACTCATCGGGTTTCCTTTTCAATAAAACAGCCCCGCTTTTCGGCGGGGTCGTTCCCATTTGAAATTGTGTCATGTCATTCCGACAGATAGGATTTTACAAGCACCTGAAGCAGCTCGTCACGGTCAATGTGCCGGATAAGTCCACGGGCGTTGTTGAATGTTGTAATGTATGTAGGATCCTCTGAAAGAATATATCCGACAAGCTGATTTATAGGGTTGTAGCCCTTCTGCTTCAGTGCGTCATAGACAGTAGTAAGGATTTCCTTCATTTCATTTTCTCTGTCGTCATGTACAGAAAATGTCATTGTCTTGTCATGCATAGTATCAAATCCTCCCTTGTCCAAATATTTAAGCCAAAAATGGTTACAATTTGGTTACAATATGATTATACACTTTTTCTCCGAGAATTACAACCCGATTTCATTGGTTTAGTCAATTTTACCACATAAAATCTATAATTGTCACAAAAACCAAAATACCTCTTTGTAGGATCTTACAAAAATCACCTGCGAAAAACGGATAAAATATAAAATTTGCTAAAACGCTTGTATATTTGCATTTTTTATGCTATAATTATATTAATTAGTGCGGACTGTTTTGTTTTACCCGCACAGCGTTATAAAAAGCTATTATTTATATATTTCAGGAGGAACCACAGATGGCAGCTGGAAATGGATTTAAGCAAGTGCCTTTCGGCTTTGACAAGAATGAGGTAAATACCTACATAAGCGACCTCCGCAAGAAAATGAGCGCCCTTGAAGCGGATATGCGCAAAAACGACGAAAAGACCCGCGCTGCGGAAAAACTCGCTGAGGAAGCGGACAGCCGTATTCAGGCTGCGATCAAGGAAGGCTCTAAGAAAGCAGACGAGCTGAGCGCTCTCCTTGACGCCGAAAAGGAAACCACCGACAGACAGCGCATAGAGATCAGAAATCTTAAGGATCGTCTTGATTCCGAAAAGAAGAAAATGACCGATATGCTGAAAAACGGAAAGGGCGTTTCGGCTGAGGCGACCCGTGCTTTTAACGAGGTGCTAGAAAAGGCAAACGAGGAAGCTGCCGGCATCATTGACAAGGCGAAGAAGCAGGCAGAAGACATCATTGCAGCCGCAAAGCAGCAGCAAAGCGATATTTCCTCCAAAACCACTGATTTTCTGGAGCAGCTCAGAGAACAGCTTGAGCTGATGAACACCGGATATAACGCAATAAACACTTCCGCAGCGGAGCTTATCGGAACTGAGATCGCCGCAGTTACACTGCCGGAGATCCCTGTTGTTACCGCTGTCGAGGCTGCTCCGGAAACCGCAGAGGAGCCGGAGGCAGAGCCTGAAACTGCGGAAACAGAGCCTACCGAGGAAATAACCTTTGAACCGGAGCAGACGGAAGAGCCTGAGCCGGAGGCAGAGCCCGAACCTGCTGAAGAGCCAGAAGCTGAACCGGCGGAAGCTCCGGCGGAAGCTGCTCCCGAAGAGGAGGAAAGCGCTGACGATCTGTTCAGTGAGGACTGGAGCGGAAACAAGGTGGCTGACGCAGTTGCCGCAGCAGAGAAAATGGCGGCTTCAGACGCAAAATCAGATATCCCGCTGGTCAATCCGGACGCGGGAGATAATATGTTCGGCGGCGATCTGTTCAACATGGACGATAATTCCGATGATATGAACGGCTTCGATATGGATAAGCATGAGGAGAACGAGGAACCGGAGGAGATCGTTGACAGCGTTAAGCCGCTTGATATGTCTGAGCAGACAGAAGCGTCCTACGACAGGAATTTTGACAAGGATCTGCTGTCCCAGACAATGAACTCCAGCTCCCTTGGCAATGACGCAGACGATGATCTGCTTGCTGCTGTAAAGGCGGCAGAGGAAGCGTTTGCCGTTCAGCCTAACGATGTTTCAGAGATAGACATGGACGATCAGCCGGAATCGTCTTCCGCAGAATCTGACGAGGACGAGCTGATGAGAGCGCTGCGTGAAGCGGAGGAAGCCCTCAACAGCGTTAAGGAGTCCGCTGATGCGGGCAGCAGCGAGCCTGAGGAAGAAGCTCCCGCCGCAGAGGATCCGTGGGCGGATCTCCAGAAGCAGCTTGAAGCAATGGAAAGCGCAAACGGCGCAGGCTCTGCCGTGACCTATGACGAGCCTGAGCCTGTTCAGCAGGAAGAACCGCAGGCGGCTCCGCCCTCTGCTGATGACTCCTCCATCTGGGATTTCAGCGGAAGCTCACAGAGCGGCTCAGATGACGATGACATGAGCAGCGACTTCGGCGGATTTGGCGGATTTTAAGTGATCAGAACGGCGGCTCAGGCGGAACACGTCTGCCGGAGCCGCCGTGAAATATTTTAATGAGGTAGAACAAGAAATATGACGATAGAGCTTAACACAAGCGAACTCAAAGAAAAGGCGAAAACTCTTCGCGCCGGGGACAAGGTGCTGCTTAGCGGAACTGTATACACTTCCCGCGACGCCGCGCACAAGCGCATAAAGGCGTGTATTGAAAGCGGCGAGCCTCTCCCTTATGAAATATCCGGCGCGGCGATATATTATGCCGGCCCCACTCAGGCAAAGGAGGGTATGGCGATAGGCTCCTGCGGCCCTACCACTTCCAGCAGAATGGACGTTTATTCTCCAATGCTTCTGGACATGGGGCTTTCCGCGATGATTGGAAAGGGAGAACGCTCTGACGCGGTGTGCGAAGCCATAAAGCGCAACGGAGCAGTTTATTTCTGCGCGATCGGCGGCGCCGGCGCACTTGCCTGCAAATGCATAACCGAGTGCGAGGTAATTGCATTTGAGGATCTTGGCTGCGAAAGCGTAAAACGGTTGCATTTTGAGAAGTTCCCGCTGACGGTGGCGATAGACTGCGTTGGAGGAAATATCTTTAAAACCGGCAGAGAGCGCTATTGCAAGAAATAAAATAGCATTAGATGTAGTGTTTTTGCATAAACCGGAGCTGCGTTTTTCATGTAAAGTGCTTGACTTTGGTAATTTTTCTGTTTTTTCTTGACAAAATTAAAATCAGGTGCTATAATTATGCGTAGCAGAAGTTTTTTACATTTTAAGTAATTTCGGATCTTTCATATGGCTGATTATTCACAGATGACTGACGAGCAGCTTGTTGGCTGCGTTCCCTCCGCGGAAAGCGGCGAGGCTGTCGCGGAGCTTGTTTCGCGGTATACCGGATTGGTTCTTGCTCTTGCCGGAAAATACAGCGGCAGCGCCGATTATGAGGAGCTGGTGAGCGACGGACTGGACGCCCTGCTTGCCGCCGCCCCGAAATATTCCCCGGACAGGGGCGCTTTCAGAAGCTTTGCGTCAGTGTGTATCTCCAACCGCATGAAGAATACGGTGCAGCGCGCCGCCCGCCGGAACGAGCGTTTTTCCGAGCTTTCGGACGAGGATATCCCTGACAGCGCTCCCACTCCGGAGGAGCTGGTTATAATTCAGGAAAGCGCCGCCGAGATCACTGGACGCATGAAAACGCTGCTTACCCCGATGGAGCTTGGCTGCATCGAGGGGGTGATTCTCGGTATGCCCTATTCCGAGATCGCTGAAAGGCTGTCCATCAGCGCAAAGTCGGTGGACAATGCCGTGACCAGAGCGCGCGCAAAGCTGAAGCTGGTTTTCCCGAAGCTTTGAGCGGTTTCAGGGCTTAAATATGACCCGGTAGCTTAATTTACCAGAGCGTTGTTTATCAAAGGTGTCGGTGGAAGTCCGACCCGAGGGCGAAAAATCTTTTTTTATGAGGTAAGGACTATGTACAACGACATCACTTTGAAGTGCAAGGAGTGCGGAGCTGACTTCGTGTTCACCGCTGGCGAGCAGGAGTTCTATGCTGAAAAGGGCTTCACAAACCAGCCCCAGAGATGCAAGGCTTGCCGCGACGCAAAGAAGAACGCAGGCAAGAGCGGCAGAACCTTCTATGAGGCTACTTGCGCAATGTGCGGCGGTATTGCAAAGGTTCCCTTCGAGCCGAAGGAAGACAGACCTGTATATTGCAGCGACTGCTTCGCAAAGCAGAGAGGCGAGTAATTCTCCCGCGCAAGCTTTTGGTTGGTATTTTCTTACAAGGAACAAGCATTATCAGCAGATATTTCTTATACAGGGATTATTGATCAAACAATAAAGGACTGGTGCAAATCGCAGCAGTCCTTTTTGTTTCTTCAAAAACCGGCTTTTAGAGCAGGTCACTCCATTTCTCCCCAGATAAATTCGCATGCCTTTTCAAACTCCATCGGGTGTTCAAGGCAGTGAACAGCTTTTGCGTCCTCTGGGCGGCGGACATACAGCGCCTCACGACCGGCAAGGTTGAGCAGGCGCTGGGTCTGGCTGAAATCCAGCTTTATATAAAGCGCAATACGAATTATCTGCGCCCTTGTCGGAGTTCGGGTGCCGTTCAGCATCTGGTAGCCATAATTCCTGTCAACGTTCAGCACCTTTATAAGCTTGGATTTTTTTATGCCGCGTTCCTCCAAGATCCGCTGTATGTATTCTGAAAAGCTTGGGGGAGGATTATCTGCGATCATATTCATATCCAAACGCTTGGTGCGCTTTATTTTTGATTCGATTTCTTCTGTTTTCATGCGATCACCTATATTTCTATCTCAATTTCGCCGGACATTGTGCTTCTGATCTTTTCAACGTCCTGTTCAGAGTAACCATTGCCGTTGATTACAATAAATCCATGAACCGTCAGTCCCCGGAACGCTTCTGTGTTACCATTGAGTTTGTTCAGGTCAAGATACATTTCACTGATATCGCAGCCGATGAGCGGCGACAGATCTGACAGATCATTGCGTCCGAGATACACATATTTCAGCTTCTTGCAGCCCCTGAGCGGCTCAATGCTTGTCAATCTGCAACCGGCGAAGCACAGCGTTTCCAGCTCGGTCATGCCTTCAAGCGCGTTGATATCGGGTATATGCGCTTCATTGAATCCGACATACCGCATACCTCGGCTGTCCTTTATCGGACTGATGTCCGTCACATAGCTGTCCCCGAAAAACACAGACTCCAGTTTGGTTTTACCCCTCAGCACTGAAATGTCTGTAATAAAGGTGTTTTCGGCGCTTATCTCACGGAGATCATTCATGTTTTTCATGAAGCTGATGTCGGCAATGTTGTTGTGGCTGATGTGTATACTTTCCAGTTGGGTCAGTCCCTCAAGGCAGGAAAGATCTGTCAGATAATTCGATGTAAGATCCAGCGTTTTCAGCCGCTTCATATGCCGCAGGTTGGATATCTGGGCATTTGTCAGTTTCCGGTCAGGAAGCGACAGCTCCACCGAATCCACCGGGTACATTTCATTGCCGATCTTCACCTCCGGCGGACGGACAGCGGCAGCCAGATCAGAGAAAAATGAGACGGCAGACCCGGCAGCGGAGGATATGGCTCTTGCCGCTGATGAAAGAAATGTTCTCCTTTGCTGGATATTACGGGTACTGTCGGAACTGCTGGAAAGGGAAGCCTGAATGTCCTCCTCTGGAAATCCGACCGCGCTTATCCCGCAGGAATTCACGGCGCTAAGCATTTCTCCAGCATTTTGATAACGGTTTTCCGGTTTCAGCGAGCAAGCCTTTGAAATGATTTCCGCCAGCTTCGGAGGCAGCTTCCTGAGTTCCTTTTCAAACAGCAGATCGTCCTCAAGACGGGTGAGGGGATCGTCTGGAGTTGAGCAGGTGAGAGCGAACAGAAGCGACGCTCCCAGTGAATAGATATCTGTCCAGCCGCCCTGATGCCCACGGCGCTGATACTGTTCCAGCGGCGCAAACCCTTGCTTCAGAATAACCGACAGGCTTTGGGTCTTGTTCTCGATAATCCTTGCGGAACCGAAGTCGATAAGCTTGACCGAGCCGTTGGTACACAGCATGATGTTATCCGGAGATACATCGCGGTGGAGAATATCCTCTTTATGAAGTATGTCCAGCGCCGGCAGCAGCTTTTTGGCAATATACACCGCCTGACCGGGTGAAATTCCGTGGCGATCTTCTGTGATCGCTTTGAGGGAAGCTCCCCGAACAAATTCCATAGCGTAATAAGCAGAGCCATTTTCCTTGAAAACATCATAGATTCCGATTATTTCAGAGCTTTCCCGGAATCGGGAAATAATTTCCGCTTCGGCAAAAAAGCGTTTCAGACCCTTGGAATAAAGTTCCTCCTGCTGTAAAGTCATCGGTTCAATTGTGAGGTCGTCCTGACAGCGCGAAGCGGTGCCGTCCGGGTAGTATTCCTTTAGGGCAACGGCACGGTCGTTCCTGCTGTCGTAGGAAAGATAGATCATTCCGAAGCCGCCCCTGCCGATGAGCCTGCCGATTGTGTATCTGTTGTTTAATACTGTACCGACATGCAGCGCGTCATATTCGGCTTTTGTTCGGCTCTCTACATATCCACACCGACGGCAGACGGTTCCTGACATAGGGGAAAAGCAGTTACCACATAGCTTTTTTTTCATGATCGACAGCTCTTTTCAAAATAGTGTATTTTATTGAAAATATTATAACATTTTCCATTCGGATAGTCAATAGCCGGTCAAAACATACTGTGATGCCGGTTCTGCGGTTCTCAGGCAAGAGCCGCTTCCGCTGTTCTGAATACGCGGCATTTGACTGCGGGATATCAAATTTATTATATCAGAAAATCAACCTTACTTGGTGTGCAGATTTGCATTATTTCGGTGGCAGTCCGGAATACGGAAAATCCCCGGTATCCTGAGAATACCGGGGCGCAATTTTCATATAATGTGAACTGGCTATTTCTTGTCCTTCTTGTCCTTTTTGTCCTTGATGTGGAGCTTTTGCTTGATTTCTTTTCCGCGCGCCGTGACTATCTCCACAAAGCTGTGGCTGGTTTCCACTGGAGCTTCTTCAGGTTGATTCGGTTCATCGCACACATATTCCGGTGTGATGTAGCTCACATCTCCTGCATATTCGGAGGTCTTTTTCGGGAGCTGACGTTTTTTCAGGCGGTTTTCAATGAAGTCCTTGAACAGCATATAAACCACTGCGCACACCGGAACACCGAGGAACATTCCCAGTATGCCGAACAATCCTCCGCCGATAAGGATTGAAATAAGGATCCATACGGCGGGAAGTCCTGTGGAGTCGCCGAGTATCCATGGCGCGATAATATTTCCGTCCACCGTTTGAAGTATCAGAATGAATATAACGAACCACAGCGCCTTGATCGGGTCATCGGAGAGAAGCAGCAGAAGTGTGCAGGGTATCGCGCCGATGATCGGACCTACGAACGGAATCAGATTGAACACGAACATAATCGTGGAGATAAGCAGTGAGTAGGGAAGACCGAGAATGGTGCAGCCGATAAAGCACAGCATTGCGACCACGAAAGCTTCAATGATCTTGCCCACGATAGAGCCGAGGAATTTCTTGCTTGCTTCGCGGCATATACCGAGGAAACGCTGCGCCTTGTTAACTTTCAGAAATGCGAAGATCAGCTTTTTGGACTGACCGATGAACATTTCCTTTCTCGCAAGCAGGTAAATTGAGATAATAAGTCCGATCAGGACATTTTTCATCGTGTCGATGATCGCCCAGACTGTGTTTGCGACATTTCCGGCAATGTTCATCAGTTCTGAAGAATATTGCTTCCAGATATCGCTTATGAATTTGTTGAAGTCGTCCAGCGGATTTCCGAGGAATTCCGCAAGAGTGGGGTTGTCCTCGAAAATATCGTTCAGCCAGTTCTTCATTGTGGATATATAGGAGTCCATGTTGGTAAAGATAGCAATGAGGTTTTCGACTAGCTGAGGTATTACCATTATGATAACCAGAGCCAGAATTATCACGACCACCAGCATGGTAAGAGTCAGCGCCAGCGCTCTGGCACGGTTCCGCTTTTTCTTGTCATCGGAGGAGGACAGCTTTTTAAACATTCCGGTTTCAACTCTTGTCATCAGCGGATTGAGCAGATATGCGCAGAAAATGCCGATAACTATTGGAGTTGCGACTGCTCCGAGCACTGACAGCTTGCTCATTACAGTGTCGAAGTTGAATATCACCATTATCGCAATGGAGCTTACTATAACCGCACAGGTGGCATACACGGCGATCGTCAGATATTTTCTGTTCCAGTTTATGTTCATGATCATGTCCCCCAAAATTCTGAGTTGCTGAGGTCGTCTGTTTTTACAGATATTATGCTGCATACATTATACTACAATGACGGAAAAAAATCAAGTGCGGAAAGGGATACTTTATATTGCGCTTCCGCTGTATAATATTGCCAGAATATTGCGGAATAATTTCTGTATCTGAGCACAAAATATCACTGCGGCGCAAAAGCCGGCATATATTTCGGAGCAATGCTCCACAGGAGGAAATTATCATGTCTAATCAGAATAACCAGAACCAGAATCAGCAGAACAACCAGAACAATCAGAACCAGCAGAACCGTCAGAACCAGAACGGTCAGAACCGCCAGAACCAGAACGAGGGTCAGAACAACAGATAACCTCTTTCTGATATTCCCCGGAGATCTTCTCCGGGGTTTATTTTTGTAAGGAAAAGAAAAAACGTATTGCATTTTCTGAAAAAAAGTTGTATAATCTATACAGAACGGAAAAACCGTTGCAAATACATACTATTCGGAGGACATAAAAATGGCAGATAACGAAGTACTTATCGAAACCTCGGCAAGACACGTCCATGTTACTCAGGAAACTCTGGAGATCCTGTTCGGCAAGGGCGCAGAGCTTACAAAGAAAAAGGATCTTTCCCAGCCCGGACAGTTCGCGAGCGAGCAGCGCGTAACAGTAGTAGGCCCCAAGAAGGAGCTTGCGAATGTCAGCATTTTAGGCCCGGTTCGTCCTGCTGATCAGGTAGAGCTTTCCGCTACCGACGCACGTTCCATCGGTCTTGGAATTGATATCCGCGAGAGCGGCGATATTTCCGGAACTCCCGGCTGCACACTGAGAGGCCCGGCAGGAGAGGTAACAATCAAGGAGGGCGTCATTGTTGCAAAGCGCCACATTCACCTCACTCCTGAAACCGCTGAAAAGCTTGGCGTAAAGAACAAGGACGTTGTGTGGGTAAAAACCAACACCAACGGCAGAAACGCGATCCTCGGCGATGTAGTTATCAGAGTCAGCCCGAGCTTCGCTGACGCTATGCACATTGATACTGATGAGTCCAATGCGATCAGCGCTGTTCCCGGTCTGATGGGAACGATCATCAAGGAACTCTGAAATTAAGACAATAATCCCCCGCCCCGGAGCTTATGCCGAGGCAGGGGATTTTGTTCTATAACAGGAAGTGTTAGGGAGTGATTAGGCGACTTAAATCGGCAGAAACAGCTATTCTGCGAACAATTCTCCGTTGACAGGCTGAAAATAATTTGATATAATATTCTGTAAGGACGCTTGTTGGGTACAGCGTGCTATGGTTACAAGTCACACTCAGTGAAATATGTCCCGGATCATCTATGCGGCATGAGTACACTATCTGAGTGGACGAGTGAAATATTAAGGATCAATAAAAAAATGGGAAAGGAGGAAAAATGGCTGTTCCTACCAAAGAACAATTGACCGAAATGGAAGCGTCAGAAGCTGCTCAGGAGGTCAGCGAGGAGCTGTCGGCTGTCCAGTTTCAGGAGCGATTAGCCGCCGAACAGGAGAAGACCGCCGTTCCGGAGGAATCTCAGAAGTTTTCCGGCGAAGCGCCGCAGGAGGATATTATTGAGCAGGCGGCGCGGGAGCAGGAGGAGATGACACGCCGGGACAGAGAAATTCTGGCGGCGCTGGACGAGGTGCTGCAAAAAAACAGCGTTCGCAGCAGAGAGCCGCTGAGAAGAACTCGTCGCCCGGTGAACTGGGGCAGGATCGCGGTGGGTACCGTCCGTAAGGGCGCGGGATTTCTGTCGCTTGCGCTGACGCTTATCTTTATGGGCGTGGTGCTTGTCTGCGTGATGATCTCAGCCGAGCCGGACTATCTGCTTATCGCAAAGCTTTCGCCAATCGCGGCGGTGCTTGTCGGCGCGGAAATGCTGCTGAGCTGGTTCGTTTCTGGGAGAAAGCTGCGGATAAATATTCCGTGCGTATGTATTACCGCGGCAATAGTGGCGGGCTGCTGCATTATGTCGGCTGCGCTTAACAAAAGCGATATCTCCGGCAGAGAGGAGTACAACGACCGCGTTGTCGCCGCGGAGATCTATGACGCAAGCTATAAGGAACTGCGGCATTCAGCGGATATCATGTCGCTTACGGTCACAGCAGACCTCAATCCGGACAGCAGGACAAAGAGCATTGAAACGCTTTCTGCCGGGGACATTATTGAGATAACCGCCGTGCTTGACGGAAACTATTCAGACCCCAGAGAATTTGCAGCAGAATGCAGAAGCGTCATGGACGTGTACAAGGAGCTTGGAATTCCGGTAATGAACTATCGTTTCAGCGCAGAAACCCGGCTCTCAAGCTTTAAGCTTGACGTTCAGGGAATGTTTCAGCAGGATCTCACCGTTGAGGAGCTTGCCGGACTTGTCCGCTATATTTATGTTGAGGATTATGATTATATTCAGGATCTTGAGGATATCGCCGAGGAAGAAACGGAAACCTCAACATCGGAAAACACCTAATTAGTATCAGTAAAATTACTGGAAAGGATTTAATGTGTTAAGCAAAAATTTGATCGAAGAACTGGGAAGCTGCATTTCAAAGCAGTTCCCTGATGAGGGAGTTTATCGTATTTCAAGGGTGGAGGAGTGGCTTTCCACCAATGGTTACACTATGGAGAAGCTTGGATTTTCTGATTTTCACGAGCTTATACGGGAGGCGCCGGAGCTGTTTGGTACGCCGAAATACAACGAGGATTCATATGTCATAGTCAGACACTATTACGGAGCTTCGGAGCAGTGCGGACACCCTGCGGACAGCTTTTTCGGCAGCAAGTCTATCATACTTAATGACGACATTATTGAAATGTCGCAGCAGTCGCTTTACGCTTTGACAAAGGTCATGGGCTGCGGTCTGACTGTTCAGGAAATGAAGCAGGAGATCTATGACAGCTTTGCACGTGCAAAGGAGGAGGGGAAGCTTGACTTCCTCGGTGACAGATATGTATTTAAGATTGGATATTGCGCAGACGGATTTCAGGTAAATGGAATAATCACGAAAAATATCAGTCCGAGAGGAAAAAGCCTGTACTTTTCCTTTGAGAAAACAAGCATCTCCGGAAGCGTTCCTGTTGAGCACAGCCGCCCTGCAATGTCGCCTGTAACGGTCAGCCGCGAGGACAAGGAGGAGATCTACCGGCTGCTTTCTGCGAATTTCCCCTTTGATGTTCCTCAGCACATGGCGGCGGTGAGCAAGCTGCTGTCGGACAACCATATCGACAGGGCAAAATACGGCTTCTACAAGATGAAGGAGCTGCTTGCGCATATTGAGTACCTTGACCTTGAGGACGTGGTTCTTGGCGGTGTTCCGCAGATCATGGTGACTCTCAGAAGATCGCCGGACTATCAGCAGGGATACAATTACAGCCGCCCCGCTGCGGGGTATTACAGACCAGCTGCAGTTCGCAGTGATCTCCGGGAGGAGCGCGAGCCGAAGCAGTACAGAGAGTTTCGCGTGGTGGAACCTGCTCAGCCAGCGGTTGATCTGTCTGATATTCCGTCAGGGGAACTTGAGGACTTCTGCAATCTTCCGCCGAAGCCGCTTATGATATTAATTCAGTTTCTTGAGAAATCCGGTATCCGCAGGGATACGGCAGAGCTTCGCACAGAGCTTTCCGAGGATTTCAGCCGGGCGAAAAGCGAGCAGAAGATCCGCTTATACGATGGAAAGATAATTTTCCCCTGCCGCTACCGCCGTTCTGACGGAAATCCGGTAGAATTGACGCTGAAGCCTTCTACCTATGACGGAAAGCCGTGGTTCCTGAATTTCGTGGATACCGTCAGCCGCGACCCGTCACAGCGCAGCATAGAGCCGGGGCGCAGATTGGAGAATTTCGCGTTTCTGGGAAGCTGGAGCGCATTCCTGTCCGAGCTTGCGGATAAGGCGATACACGAAAACTGGGATTTTGCCGGATCTACCCATAAGGATTATCACATATTGATCCAGTACATCAAGTACACGTTCTACCGTCTGGTACGGGAGGATAAGGTGTGCATTTCCGGCGACAGACAGTTTGCCTGCTTCAATACCGGACTTGTGGATAAGCATTATGATGATATTTACGCGTGCTTCCAGCCGAACGATCCGAACAGCGAAACAGAGTGGAAATTCGCGGGATTCTGCACGGCTGCTTCCAGAACTCTCGGAAAGCAGGTCGTGAATTATTTCAGCCCGCTGCCGCAGCCGCCGATGTATTTTGAGCGCGGTGAGCAGCTTTTCTTTGACACAACCCGTCAGCTTCTCACTGATTTCGACCATATCATAATTGACAATATCAGCCGCCTGCCGCTCCAGTTCCTGAACGACCAGTTCAACGACTGCCCGGAGGCGCGCAATATCGCCGAGGAACTGCGCACTACCGAGGACTTTTCTAGAAAGCGTGAGCTATATGAGCGTCTAAGGGAGATCGTATCCGACAACAGTCGTCTGTTCATTAGGATTCAGAACCGCCTGAAAGACGCGATAGAGCTTGCAAAGAAGCGGGTAAGCAGGGATTATAAGACAGCGATCCCGTCCTACTATCCCAAGCGCAATTCAATGTCGCTGATCCTGCCGCTGTGTCTGGTGGACGAGGAAGTACCGGACGTGGCACTGGTGGTGGAGCAGACTCATTCCGGCAATTACCAGGGTCAGACTATCCTTACTCTGGCTCAGGCATACGTTGACGCGCGTCTGCTGTGCAGGCTTAATAGCGAGTGGCTTACCACCAACATCGGTGCTGCCGAGGAATCCGAGGACAGCGAGGAGATCGCTCAGGACGGCGTGGATTAAAGGGTGTCGCGCAATGGTTGACTATGAAAGAATGTTGGCTCTCGGATTAGATCCGGAGGATGCAAAGAGGCGCTATGGAACTAACACCGGGTTGTATGCGACCTGTATGAACATATATTTTAAAACAAACGCTTTTGCAAAGCTGGAGCAGCTCTGCCGCGAGAAAAAGTGGGACGAAGCGTTTGACTGCGTTCATACGATGAAAGGCTCTGCCGGTAACATGTCGTTTATGTCGCTATATAATATTTACAGCGAGATGACGGAGGATTTTCGCAGTGGAGAGCCGGAAAAGGCAGTCCAGTTGCTTGAAAAAGCCAGAGAACTGGAAAACGCATTTCGCGAAGCCGTAGGGTACAAGGAATAGGTGATTTGGGGCGTTGTAATATGCAGCGCCCCATTTTCAAATTGGAATTTGTCGGGCGGGTTTCCGTTTGTAGCTCCGCGCGAAGTGCAATTGTTTTTCGCTTCCTTTTGGCTTCCAAAAGGAAGCGGGGTGTGGGGCAGCGCCCCACCACTCGCGTGACAGCGCATAAACGCGTCAGAAGCGCTAAAGGGGTTACAGGGGGAAAACAAGAGTTTTCCCCCTGTCTGTGGCTGACTGCGGCAGCCACAGACAACTACATCACCGCGCGTTTTCGGTGGGCTTGCCACCCTTCTTTACTGATTATATTTAAACTCCAAAATTACAGCTAGGCAAAATTTATTGAGTTTGTCAATGCCTGCTCCGCAGGCATTGATCGGGGGAAAACTCTTGTTTTCCCCCGCGCCCCTTTAGCGCCTTTTACGCGTTTAGCGGCGCTCCGCGCCGAGTAGCGCGCTAACGCGCGAGTGGTGGGGGTTTTACCCACACCCCACTTCCTTTTGTACCAAAAGGAAGCGAAAAGCATTTTCCGCGCTTCGCGCGGAAGTCGCCGGCGGGCGTACCTGCCCGGCAAATTCCAATTTACCAAAATAAAGTCTTGGCAGCAAAAAACTCCCCATTTCTCCCACCAAAAAAATATTGCGCGGCACGGAGTGAATTTATATACAAATTTATCTTAAAATATATAAAAAAGGACTTGCAAAATTTACTGAAATATAGTAAAATATATTTTGTAGGTACTCTGTACCATAGTATGTTCAATATTTCATTATGAAAGGAAATAATAACAATGAGCAAACTGAACAAGAAGAATGTAGAAGATCTGAATGTCAAGGGCAAGAAGGTTCTTGTCCGCGTTGATTTCAACGTTCCTATGAAGGACGGCAAGATCACAAACGACAACAGAATTACCGCAGCTCTCCCCACCATCAACAAGCTGGTCGAGAACGGTGCAAAGGTTATCCTCTGCTCTCACCTCGGCAAGCCGAAGAACGGCCCTGAGGCTAAGTTCTCCCTCAAGCCTGCTGCTGACAGACTGGCTGAGCTGGTAAATACAAAGGTCGTATTCGCAGACGACGATACTGTTGTAGGCGAGAACGCAAAGAAGGCTGTTGCTGAGATGAAGGACGGCGAGATCGTTGTTCTCCAGAACACTCGTTTCAGAGGCGCAGAAGAAACCAAGAACGGCGAGGATTTCAGCAAGGAGCTTGCTTCCCTCACTGACGGCATCTTCGTAATGGATGCTTTCGGTTCTTCCCACAGAGCTCACGCTTCCACCGTAGGCGTTACAAAGTTCGTTAAGGAAACCGCAGTAGGCTACCTGATGAACAAGGAGATCGAGTTCCTCGGCAACGCTGTTGAGAACCCTGTTCGCCCGTTCGTAGCTATCCTCGGCGGTGCAAAGGTTGCAGACAAGCTGAACGTTATCTCCAACCTGCTTGAAAAGTGCGATACTCTGATCATCGGCGGCGGTATGGCTTACACCTTCCTCAAGGCTAAGGGCTATGAGGTTGGTACTTCTCTCGTTGACGATGAGAAGATCGACTACTGCAAGGAAATGATCGAAAAGGCTGAGAAGCTCGGCAAGAAGCTGCTCCTGCCGGTTGATACAACTATCGCAAAGGCATTCCCCGACCCGATCGACGCTGATATCGAGGTTTCCGTTGTTGACTCTGACAAGATCCCGGCTGATATGATGGGTCTTGATATCGGTCCGAAGACCATGGAACTGTTCGCAGAGGCTGCAAAGTCCGCTAAGACAGTTGTATGGAACGGCCCGATGGGCGTATTTGAGAACCCCACCCTCAAGAAGGGTACTGTTGCAGTGTGCGAGGCTCTTGCGGCTGCTGACGCTACCACTATCATCGGCGGCGGCGATTCCGCTACTGCGGCTATCAATCTCGGCTACGCTGACAAGATGAGCCACATCTCCACCGGCGGCGGCGCTTCCCTCGAATACCTCGAAGGCAAGGGCCTGCCCGGCATTGACGCTATTCAGGATAAGTAATCATTAACAGCAGGAGGACAGGTGATCCTGTTCTCCTGTTTTCTTCTGAGAAGAATTTCCCCGCATCACGGAGAGAGAATATGAGCGACGGAATAAAGCTTCACGGCGAAACAATTACCGGTATTGAGGAATGTACCTCCTGTGGCGCGTCGGTCTGCTCCAGCAGGATCAACGCGGATTTCACCGAATGTGATATGCAGGGGAGTAAGTTTCACCGTGTAAATCTGTCCGTCACATCATATGAATGCTCTGACCTGAGCGGCGCGGGATTTTCTAAGAACAATCTATCCGGTGCCCGCTTTGAGAACTGCGACCTGTCCGGAGCGGATATCACGGGCTGTAAGCTGGACGGCGCGAAAATTGACGGTATCAGCATGACAGAGCTGATTGAATACTATAAAACAAACCATAAGGAGAATAACATCATGAAGAAGAATGTAAGAAAGGCAATTATTGCCGGAAACTGGAAGATGAACAAGACCCGCCCTGAGGCAAAGGCTCTTCTTGAAGAACTGAAGCCGATGGTAGCTGATGTAAAGGACGTTGAGATCGTTGCCTGCGTACCTTTCACCAACCTTGAAACTGCACTTGCTGCAACAGCAGGAACAAACATCAAGATCGGCGCAGAAAACTGCCACTTTGAGAAGAGCGGCGCGTTCACCGGCGAGATCTCCGCTGATATGCTGGCTGAAATGGGCGTTGAGTATGTAGTTCTCGGTCACTCCGAGCGCCGTCAGTACTTCGCTGAAACCGACGAGACCGTAAACAAGAGAACAAAGGCTGCTCTCGCAGCAGGTCTTAAGCCGATCGTATGCGTAGGCGAGCTTCTCTGGGAGCGCGAGTGCAACATCACTGAGGAAGTTATCGCGCGTCAGATCAAGCTTGATTTCTTCAACGTATCCGCTGAGGAGCTGAAGAAGTGCGTTATCGCTTACGAGCCGGTATGGGCTATCGGAACAGGCAAGACCGCTACCGCTGATCAGGCTGAGGAGGTTTGCGCATTTATCCGTGCTACTCTTGCTAAGCTGTACGGCGCAGATGTTGCTGAAACTATCACAATCCAGTACGGTGGCTCTATGAACGCAAAGAACGCTGCTGAACTTCTCTCCAAGACCAACGTTGACGGCGGTCTTATCGGCGGCGCTTCTCTTAAGGCTGCTGATTTCACAACTATCATTACTGCGGCTGTAAACGGCTGATTGATTTAATCAGCGTTTCCCTAGGAAAATACAAATCAAGGAGATACAGAATATGGCAAAACCCGTATTATTAGTAGTTATGGACGGTGTAGGCTTCTCCAAGACTGGTCTTGGCGACGCTGTTACCGAAGCAAATACCCCCACCCTCGACTGGATGCTCAAGAACTGCCCCAACACCCGCCTGAAGGCTCATGGCGGTGCAGTAGGACTTCCTACCGATGATGACATGGGCAACTCCGAGGTAGGTCACAATGCGATAGGCTGTGGTCAGATCTATTCTCAGGGCGCAAAGCTCGTAAACGAGAGCATCGAGAGCGGAAAGATGTATGATTCTGACGCGTGGAAAGAGCTTACAACAAACGTAAAGTCCAAGAATTCCACAATGCACTTCATCGGTCTGCTTTCTGACGGAAACGTACATTCCAACATCAGCCACCTGTTCAATATGATCAAGAGAGCAAAGGCTGAAGGCGTTTCCAGAGTAAGAGTACACGCTCTGCTGGACGGACGTGACGTTCCCCCGCAGACTGCGCAGATCTATATTGAGCAGCTTGAAAACCTGTTCAAGGAGCTGAATGACAGCTCCTTTGACGGCAGAATTGCCAGCGGCGGCGGCCGTATGAAGGTAACAATGGACAGATATCAGGCTGATTGGCCTATGGTAGAGCGCGGCTGGAACACCCATGTACGCGGCGAGGGCAGACAGTTCGCCAGCGCACTGGACGCAGTGAACACTCTTCGTGCGGAAACCGGCGTTGCAAGCGATCAGGATCTCCCGGCATTCGTTATTGCGGAGAACGGCGAGCCTGTTGGCAAGATCGTTGACGGCGACAGTGTTATCCTGTTCAACTTCCGCGGCGACCGCGCTATCGAGCTTTCTATGGCTTTCGATATGGTTCAGTTCGACCACTTCAACAGAGGCCCGAAGCCGGACGTATGCTATGCAGGTATGCTCCAGTATGACGGCGACCTCAAGCTTCCGGCACGCTTCCTCGTAAATCCTCCGGAGATCACAAACACCCTGACAGAGGTATTTGTAAAGGCTGGCATTAACGAGTACGCTATCTCTGAAACCCAGAAGTACGGTCACGTTACCTATTTCTGGAACGGAAACCGCAGCGGCAAGGTAAGCGAGGAGCTTGAAACCTACGTTGAGATACCCTCCGATAACGTAAGCTTCGATCAGCGTCCGTGGATGAAGTCCGCAGAGATCACCGACAAGCTTATTGAGGCTATCAGAAGCGGCAAGTATCAGTTCCTGCGCTGCAACTACCCCAACGGCGACATGGTAGGACACACCGGCAGCATGGACGCAACTATTATCGGCGTTGAGTCTGTTGACCTCGGTCTTGCAAGACTGAAGGAGGTCTGCGACGAGTGCGGAGTTACAATGCTCATCACTGCTGACCACGGCAACGCTGACGAGATGCTGGAGAAGAACAAGAAGGGCGAGGTTCAGGTAAGAACTGCTCACTCCCTCAACCCTGTTCCGTTCATCATCTATGACAAGGACGTTAAGTACACCATAAAGCCCAGCGACAGCTACGGTCTGGCAAATATTGCTCCGACAGTAGTAAAGATGTTCGGGCTGGAAGCACCCGCTTGCTGGGAGGACAGCATGATCTGAGTTCCGGTCAATTCCGGCATAGCATAGCTGATTTTTGCGCAGCGTTCCGGAGTTTCCGGTGCGCTGCGCTTTTACTTTTGAAGATTTTAAACTTCTGAGAGGGAATAGACATGAAACGTGAATTAGGGACACGCTGAATAAAGCGCAGCGTATCAAATTCAGCCGCGTGAGTATGCGCGTTTGAACGGGGCGAATTTGATTTATTCAGCGTTTCCTTAGGTATAGCGCGGTGCGGACTTGCCTGCTGCCTGTGTTCGGAAAACAGTCACTGCGGCGGGTGCAATTCAGACGAATGTCCCGGCAGCGCATGGTGCGAGAACCGTAAATGCTCCGCTCAAAAAGGGATCTCCGGCTGCTGGCAGTGCGGCGAGGATTGCCGGAAAGGGCTGCTTGGAAAAATAAAGCCCTACGGCTTCAAGGAGTTCGTCCGCAGATACGGCGCGGAAAAGCTTATGGACTGTTTGGAACGCAACGAGCAGAACGGAATTGTTTACCACCGGGAGGGAATTACCGGGGACTACGATGATTTCAGCGATGTTGAGGAGCTGATTGATTTTATTCTCACCGGGAAACGCAAGGTATAGGCTGAAACTATATGTGGTTATTGTTAAAATGAATAGCGGAAAACCGCGGGAGTATCCGTGCTCGGCTTGACAAAAGCTTTGCATTGGGGTATAATTAAATATTATATAGAAAAAGAACTTGGGAAAGGACTGTTGCAAATGCCAGTTAAAATAGCCGACGGACTGCCCGCGCAGAGCATTCTTGAGGACGAGCATATATTCATCATGACGGAGCACAGAGCGCTTCATCAGGATATAAGACCGCTGAAAATCGGGATACTTAACCTCATGCCCACAAAGATAGCCACAGAAACTCAGATACTTCGCAGCCTGTCCAATACTCCGCTCCAGATCGAGGTCACGCTGGTGCAGACCTCTACATATACCAGCAGAAACACCTCCAGCGAGCATCTGCTGAACTTCTACAAGACCTTTGACGAGATCCGGGATATGAATTTCGATGGATTTATAATCACCGGAGCGCCGGTGGAGCACCTGGATTTTGAAGATGTGGACTACTGGCAGGAAATGTGCGAGATAATGGAGTGGACAAAGACCCACGTCCATTCGGTTTTCCATATCTGCTGGGCGGCGCAGGCGGCGCTGTACTACCATTACGGAATACCAAAATACCCGCTTTCCGAGAAGCTTTCAGGAGTGTTCAGGCATACGCTCCTTACCCCGAAATCCCGACTGTTCCGCGGATTTGACAGCGAGTTCTGGGCACCGCATTCACGCCACACCGAGGTAAGACAGGAGGATATCGAGAAAATACCGCAGCTAAAGGTTATGGCGGTATCTGACGAGGCGGGAGTTTACGCGGTTTGCAGCGAGGACAGCAGGAAGTTCTTCATCACCGGACATTCGGAATATGACGCGGACACGCTAGCACTGGAATACAAACGCGATCTGGACAAAGGACTTGATCCGAAGATCCCGGCGCATTATTTCCCGGACGACGACCCGACAAAGCCCCCGGTAATGAAGTGGCGTGCGCATTCCACTCTGATATATACAAATTGGCTCAACTATTTTGTATATCAGACTACGCCGTTTGATATTTCGGAAAAAATTTGATGGAATGTATTGCTTTTTCTATCTTTCTATGCTATAATTTATACAGATAATGTCGGATCGCTGAACTTGTTAGCGCCGGCAGTTCGATCGCTGCGTGTATTACATGCAGAAATAATATTGGAAAGAGGTATCAGCGATGTTAGATTATTTTCTGGGTGCGGTAAACGGCACTATCCTTGCAAACTTCCTTGTTCTCCTTATCGGCGCAATTGCGGCGGTAGCCGTGGGAATTGTTCTGCATATGTTTGTGTTCGGACCTAAGGCAAAGTCAGATAATCCCGGCAAGCTTGCAGAATATGCTAACGGAAAGCGCTTCCTTCCGCTTTCAGTAATAAAGGTTACATATTATGCTATTGCAGTTTATCTTGTATTCATGGGTGTTTCCCAGTGTATCTTGAGCGGTTACAGCGGAATTAACGGCATTCTCCAGTACACAATCCTCGGCAATGTAATTCTGAGAATTGCGTATGAAGCTGTTCTGGCAATACGCAAGAATGCAGGTCTTGATACAGAAAACCACACTGCTGACGAACCTAAGGTAAATCAGCCGCTGGTTCAGGTCAGACCCCAGCAGCCTCAGCAGTATCAGCAGCCCTATCAGCAGCCGCAGCCGCAGTACCAGCAGCCCTATCAGCAGCCTGTTCCTATGACTGCACCGGTTCAGCAGCAGCCTGCACCTGCTCCCGTTCCGCAGCCGGCTCCCGTACCTGCACCGCAGCCTGCCCCCGTACCTCAGCCTGTTCCTGCACCTGCACCGCAGCCGGCTCCTGTACCTCAGCCCGTTCCTTCAATGCCTGAGGCTGTGTCTGCTCCGGTTCAGCCTGCGCAGCCCACACAGCCCACACAGCCTGTACAGCTTGATAAGCCGACAGTGGCTGTTTGCGCAAACTGTGGCAAGGAGATCAAGGCGGACGCAAAGTTCTGCCCGTTCTGCGGAAGCCCCAGAAACTAATAGAAAATATCCAACGGCGGTTCAACAGAGCCGCCGTTTCAGCTTATCGAAAAAGTGGTTTTTGCCCGCGAAGCGGGCTTTTGAAATCTGTTTTTTGCCCCAGCTCTGCCGGGGCAAAAAACACTTCTATCCGCACAACTGTGCGAACTGACGGCTTTGCTGTCAGTGAGTGCGGGCAGTGCGGATGTTCGGCGGAAAAGTCCCAACGGGACTTTTTCGACGGTCTGAACGGCGGTTCAACAGAGCCGCCGTTTTTATGTCTTGTTATTGACATTGCGGTAATTCGGCGGTATAATAGAGTAAAAATCATTTCAAAAGAGGAAATTATGACCGAGATCACAGTAACAAGAAACGACGCGGGACAGCGGGCTGACCGCTTTCTGACAAAGGCATATCCTAATCTCTCCCTGCCGCTTATATGCAAACTCATGCGGAAAAAACGCATAAAGCTGAACGGCGCAAAGACTGAGCCAAACGTAAAGCTGTGCGAGGGCGACGTGTTCCGGTTTTATCTCAGCGACGAACTGCTGGATACCGGAGGGCGGGAAAAAGCAGCGGATTTCCGGATTGTACCGCCGGAGCTTGACATTATCTACGAGGACGAGAATATCCTGCTGTGCGACAAACCAGTGGGAATGGTGGTACACGAGGACAGCGACAACACTTCTGACACGCTGATAAACCGCATAAAATGCTACCTCTGGAAGAGAGGAGAGTATGACCCGGAACAGGAGCAGAGCTTTGTTCCGGCGTTGTGCAACCGCATCGACCGGAACACCGGAGGAATTGTGATAGCCGCCAAAAATGCGGAGTCACTGCGGGTGCTGAACCAGAAGATCCGCGACAGGGAGCTTGTGAAGCTTTATCTCTGCGTGGTTCAGGGGCAGCTCCCGAAAAAGCAGGACACGCTGACCGCTTATCTGGAAAAGCTGCCGGAGGAGAACCGTGTAATTGTTTCCGACAGGAAAACCTCGTCAAACCGCACAATAAAGACAAAGTATCGTGTGCTGGAGGAAACCGCAGAGCAGAGCCTTGTGGAGGTGGATCTGCTCACCGGACGTACACACCAGATCCGCGCTCATTTCGCGCATATCGGACACCCGCTTCTGGGCGATGGAAAGTACGGAAGCAACAAGGTGAACCGCGCGGCGGGATATGATGGACAGGCGTTGTATTCTTACAAGCTGAGGTTTGAGTTCACAACACCAGCAGGCTGTCTTGAGTACCTAAATCACCGGGAATTTTCTGTGGCGGACAGGAAAAAAATCTGGTTTGTCAGGAAATTCAGAAGGCTTGACTGAACGATTTTCTTTAGGCATAATGCACAAAAAAACAGCTTGTTTTTTTAAGAAAGTCTGCAATTTATTTTCGTCAAACATCTTGATAAAATCAGGATTTTTTAGTATAATAAATATGTAATGATATGCCCAATGGGTGTATTTAATGCTTCGCTTGTCGGAGTAAATAATTATTTCTCAGGAGGAATATTCCAATGGCAGATGTTAAAGTTGCAATTAACGGCTTTGGCCGTATCGGACGCCTTGCGTTCAGACAGATGTTCGGTGCTAAGGGCTACGATGTAGTAGCTATCAACGACCTGACC
>JAGAJA010000087.1 GCA_017829075.1 Oscillospiraceae bacterium
ACGGCAGATTTCTATGACTTATATCATCTGCGTCGTTACCAAACCTTGAAATACATACAGTATTACTGCGGTTTGGTGCCTAGCATCTGATATAAGTCATGTACGAAATCTGCTCGTGTCCCGGTTTTTAGAGGTTCCCATAATTGATTTCACGGATCATCGACCCTTGCAGGAATATATACACATATTTTTTGTTGCAGTCAACAAAAAATTCTTGACAGTACGAAAAAAATGTAATACAATAATAAGAGCACCATCAACAATGGAGGTAAACAGAAGTATGACATCAAAAGACCTGCTGGGTTTACGCCTTAACGCGCTTTCCTTTCCGGAAAGATATAATAGCAGCTCCGATTCGCGCCCGCTGCCCGCGGAAATCGAATCCGCCTCGCTGCTGCTGGGCGCGGGAAGCGCAGTCCTGCTCGCTGGGGGAAGCGGCTCGGGCAAGACCCCGCTGGTGCTGGATCAGGCGGGATCAGACGCCGTGCGCGCGCTCTTCTCAAAGCAGTGCTGGGGATTCGACCGACCGCGCACCATTGAGTATGTTTCCTCCGATGACTGCAGGATACCTGCGGAAAGCGTTGTAGTATACAACGTGCTTCCTGCGGACTGCGTTACGGAGCTTTTCGATGACAGCGACTATTTCTGTCGGGTGCTGTATCAGTGCTTCAAGAACGACCGCATGGACAGGGAGAATATCCTTAAAAAGGTGACATCAGCGAGTGGCAGAATCGAAGCTACGCCGCTTGCGCAGAAGTCCGCCGACATCATCTCCGGCTTTATCGAAAGCAGTCCCACAGCTGAAAGCCGCCTCAGAAGCTACTACTGTATGTCAGAGCAGCGGCGCAAGGAAATGTCCTCGACCACTGCGGTATCATTCGTGCATTTCCGAGAGCAGGTGCTAAAAGACGATATCACCGCCGCGCTTATCCGCAGGATGTACTCCGGAGTTGAAGAATTTGCCTCCGGAAAGCTGGACGCACTCGTTGAGAAGATACGGGGCTTCGGCGGGTATGTTGCAAGGTCGGGCGGCTTCATCGAAACGATGACCGTGCTGGACACCCCGGAACAGGCTCGGAAATACGCCGCAGAAGTCCTCCGCCCGAATTACTCGCGGAAATATGGCTTCATGATACTGCACACTGCGGTCGTATTCAGAACTTCGCAGAGTTTTTACGGAACTATCGGACCGATACTCGCGAAGCATGACGGGAAGCCCGTTCACGGCGCCCGCTTCGTGGAAATTCCTGCGCCGGGAAGCGCCAGCAGGCTTGAAATGGAGCTTGAACGCTACGAAAGCCGCACGCTTGTTTTCGTAAACCGAGCGGACGAGCCGGACCGGGAAACGCTGGAGCTTCAGCGGAAATTCCTCGAGACGTCCCAGCAGTCCTGTGATGTTTACAGCGTGGCTGTGATAACCGACGACCTAAAGAATGAGATAAAGTGCGAGGACGGCTGCGACCTCCGCGCAGCGCGCAAAACAGCCGTGGAGATTGCGAACAAGATGGTAAATCATTACCTCGGCGGTCTTGCTTCCAACCGCGCGAAGACTCACCCGAAGCAGCCCTACAATGCCTACATGATATACGAACCCTCGCAGCCGGGAAACTCGCGCAGCATAATGAGCCGGCTTTTCATGACGGACGCGAAGAAAGCGGTCATTTCCCGGGAAGCATTCCGGAACAGTATCGTAAAGCTGTCCGGCGAGCCGATAAGATTCAACAGCCCGATGGTGTATTCGCTGATGGATAACATTATCGGCGCGGATAAACTCGCCGGCGGGGACATAGACGATATCGTAAGCACCTGGCTCGTGACCGGGCTTCGCTGCGCTTCGCCAGTACCCGCGCGGCATGTGGAGCCTGCGTACATCGACCAGCTTCGCACCATGCAGAAGAGCGCGCTGTCCTCGTTTGCAGTCCCGGATCTTTCAGGATATGCGGACGATGAAAACCGCGAAGCTATCGACCTTGTGATAAAGGAATATCCGGATATGATATGCCGTCAGTTCGTGAAAGAACTTGCGGGCGTGCTGGTGGAGCAGTGTTATTTCCGCTCGGATAAGCCCACGTGCTCCGAGAGATACGCCGATATGCTCAGGCTGCTCAACGACCGCTTCATCAACAGCGAGACTGTTGTGATAGACAGCGGCGATGAGTTCATATCACGCATAGCCGCAGGCGCAGCAGAGCATACGCTCCACACGCTGATGAGGAAATATTTCGTCATTGACGGCTGAGTATAAAAATAAGACAGTGGGGAAAACTTGTGTTTAAAATGATTCGGAATTAAATGGCGGGAGGGGCAAACAGGACGTTTGCCCGCACGCCCCAGAGCGCAGCATGGACGCTGCGCATTCAAGGGCGGGAGGGGGCAAGCCCCTCCCCTACGTTTTTTTGCAATTGTATAAATCTAACGCGCTCCGCGCGTTAGATTTATACGTCTTTTCGTAAATTATAGTTTATGCTTTTTTCTGAGCGTCAGCACCGTTTTCTCGAACAGCGCCATGTCTACCGGCTTCGAGATATGCGCGTCCATTCCGGCTTCAAGGCAGGCGCGGATATCGTCCGAGAACGCATTCGCCGTCATCGCGATTATCGGGATAGTCCTGCCCTCGGGATTCTTCCCGGAACGTATCGCACGGGCAGCTTCATAGCCGTTCATTCCCGGCATCTGCACGTCCATCAGTATCATGTCGAACTCGCCGTCAGCGGCTTTCTCAAAGCATTCCACAAGCTGCCTGCCGTCCGGGAATATCCTGCAGGAAGCCCCACGGCATAGAAGATTCTGCTCAACTATCAGCGCGTTCATCTCGTTGTCCTCGGCACAGAGGAACTTCATTCCCCCGAACTCAGAGCCGGAATGCACATTGAACCCGCCCGTTCCCTCGCATTCAGCAAAAGCCTTTTCCAGCCCCGCCCAGAAGAACGGAGCGCTCACCACGCCGTCCAGCCCTGAAACACCATCTCCGTACCCGATGAATCTGGTATGCGGGGAAGCGGCTTTCCGAAGTTCCGTAATATTCTCGACTGCGCCGCTGATAAGCAGGATATCATACTGCTTTTCCGAAAGCTCAGCGGCGGCTTCCGCATAGTTCACAGCGCATTCCAGCGGGACATTCCGGAAATCAGCCGCGGCGGCGATGTCCTCGTCACGCCCCAGCATTAGAACGCTGCGTATCTTCGCCGGAGATTCCTCCGCAGTGCTGAAACATAGCTTCACTACGAAGCAGCTTCCGCTGCCCGGCGTGCTGGAAACTTCTATGCTGCCGCCCATCAGATCGACTATATTCTTGGTTATCGCCATGCCGATACCTGTCCCCTGCACCTTGTTGGTGACGGAATTTTCCGCCCTGGTGAACGGGTCGTAGATAAAGCGGAGAAACTCCTCCGACATTCCCACGCCCGTATCGGAGACCCGGAACTCGAACTCTGCGCGTCCCTCCTCCGCCGGTAACTCTGTTATGCTGAAATCTATGCTGCCGCCGTCCGGTGTGTACTTCACCGCGTTGGAAAGGATATTCAGCAGCACCTGGCGCAGACGCGTCCCGTCGCATATCACAGACTCATGCAGCACGCCGTGGGTCGCTGCCGTGAAATGCTGCCGCTTGCTGCGGATATTCGGGATAACCATGGCAATCGTCTGGCTTATCTGGTCGCTGAGACATATCGGTTCGGGATTTATCGTGAACTGCCCGTTCTCTATCCTGCTCATATCAAGAATATCGTTCAGCAGTCCGAGCAGGTGGCTGCCTGACGACTGCAGCCTGCGGGTGTATTCCCGTACGTGCTCCGGGTTGTCTGCTTCGAACGGAAGCAGATTCGCTATCCCTATTATCGCGTTCATCGGCGTACGTATGTCGTGGGACATATTCGACAGGAACGTGCTTTTCGCCTTGTTCGCGACCTCAGCGGCGCAGCGGGCGTTCTCGGTCTCGTCGTTCGCTCTGCGCAGCTGCTCGTTTCTCGCTTCCAGAATGGAATTAAGTTCCTCCATGCGCTTGGTGTTGCGGCGTTCAGCATTCACCGCGCGCCGCCGCTGGACGCTCAGCACGATACACACGAAGCCCACGCACAGCACCAGCATTACCACCGCAAAGGACATGACTATCTCGTTGGTCATATCCACCAGGTAAACGGTATTCACCGCAACATAGGACGACGGTATCAGAAAAAGCAAGGTCCAGTCCACTGAATCCAGCCTGCGCAGCTCGTAGTAGTACTCTTCGCCGTCTAGCACCGCGTTTGAGCAGGCTATCCCGCTGCGTTCAAGTTCCGCTTTTGTCTTCTCGAAATCGCTGCCGTGGAGATACTCCATCTGCCGCAGCACGGTATATGCGTTGTAGCCGCCCAGAAGTTCCGGGGTGTTCTCGCTGAATATTTTCGAGCCTTTATTGTTCAGCACATAAACGCTGTTGCTGTTCCCGTATGCCTCGCAGTCGAAATACGGATCTATCAGCGACATATCCAGCATCGTTCCGAAATATTTCAGGCTGATGGTATCGTCCCCGTCGGATATCTCCATCGGCTGCTCCAGGTGGTACAGGAACACGAGTCCCGTCCTGCTGTCCGTCAGCGAATATGACAGGAAGCTCACCCTTTCCGGCTCGTCAATGATATAGTTCATGCTGTCCATTATGCCCTGACCGCCGTTCTGGGTGTAGTATTTTCCGGCGCTGTCCACCGCGATAAGGTCGGCTTTGTCCTGAAGAAGCGTGCAGTCTTCCTCCTGGCTTGCCATGAATCCCATAAGCTCGTCCAGGGTGGATACGCCGCTCCGCACAAGATAGCTGCGGTGGGACAGCGCGTCGCACCACCGCAGTTCCAGCATGTCGTTCAGCCCCTCGAAAAGCTGGGTGGTGACCTCCTCCATCTGATTGAGCCGCTCGTTGTACAGTATCCCGTCAACATATCCGTGGTATATCTGCAGGAATGTGACAACACTCCCAGCCGCGACCATCACGAACGCGATATATACCGATATCATACGGACTGCACCGGGTACCTTTCCGTTCCTTTTCTTCATTTCACCAACTCCTGTCCGGGCGGGGGCTGATATGCCGTCCGCTGACTGTGATGCTATAATTATACAGTATCCGTGGTAAAGTGTCAATTACTGACAGTGCGGGCAGATGTTAAAAAACTGTAAAGAAAAACCGGGACTATATAAACTCTAGTGTTCAGCTTGTCGAAAAAGTCGAAACAACATTATATTGTAAAAGACTATGGGGGAAAAACTCTAGAGTGATACCCAAAGCGCACACTAATCGACTTTCCCAATAAATCTGTAATAAATTTCTACACGCATTGTATTAGTTACGCAGTTACGCTCGTGAACAACGATTTTTTCAATCAGCAGGTGAACCAGCTCCTCCGAAAGCTCCGTAATGTCAGTGTATCGCCGAATCAGTTCTGCGAATTTCTCGGCATTTTCGGTGAGCTGCTGAGACTTACCCAGCTGTTCGGAAATCCGTTTGAGCCTTTCCTGGATCTCCGTGCGCTCACGCTCAACATTACCGCTTAGCTCAGAATAAGCCTCCTCGCTGAGCTTCCCGAGTGCCTTGTCCTCGTAAAGGCTCTGAAATATTTTGGCTAACGCCAGTTTTCGTGCGGTCAGCTTTTCCGCTTCTTTCTTCAGAGCGGAAAGCTCCGCACTTTTTTTGCTGCTGGAAGCGCTTAACATATGCTTGATGAACCTGTCTTTGCCTTCGGAGGAAAGCGCCGCGTTACGCTGAATACTCATTAGAACAATCTGCTTTATCTGTTTCAGCGTAATGCTGTGCCGCGAGCATTCGGACTTTCCGTACCGCTTGTAAATCGCGCAGGAATACCGTCCGGATTTGCCGCTTTTGCTGAACACCATTTTCCGCCCGCACTCTCCGCAGACCATAAGTCCGCGAAAGATGTTGTCAGGATTTTCGACCTTTCGGTGCTGCTTTACAGCAAGCCTCTGCCCGACCGCCTCGAAATCCTCGTAAGTAACCAGCGGTTCATGATTGTCGCGAACCACGATCCATTCGTCCTCGGAGGTCTTGCACACCTTTTTGCTCTTGAAAGACTTGCATTTTCTTCGCCCGTTCACCAAATCTCCTACATAAACCGGATTTGTCGCAATCGAATAAACGCTCCTGTCCTCCCATGCGTAAGGGTGCTTCGCGGAAGCCGAATTTTTGTACACGCCGTACTTTTCAGCAAGGAACGCCCTCGGAGTCAATATAAGGTTCTGTTCGAGGTATTTCGCAACCTCATAACAGCTTTTGCCCTCCAAAAGAAGTTCAAAAATTTGCTTCACTATCGGCGCATTTTCGTCCGGAACAATGTTGTGTCTGTCACCGTCAGACCGTCTGTAACCGTATGCGGGATAACCTCCGAGAAATTCACCGTTCCTTGCTTTAAGGTGCAGAGCAGACTTGATTTTCCGGCTGCAATCCTTGGCGTACCACTCGTTGATTATGTTCTTAAATGGTGCAAACTCATTTTCGCCGTGATCGGAGTCAACATTGTCGTTCACTGCAATGAACCGCACATCATGATCCGGAAAGAAAATCTCGGTGTAGTAGCCGGTTTTGAGGTACTCCCGCCCAAGTCTGGAAAGGTCTTTTACAATGACCGACCCTATCTTGCCGCGCTCAATATCATCAATCATGCGGCAGAAATCGGGTCGGTCAAAGTTTGTCCCACTGTAACCGTCGTCAACGTAGAATTCTGTTACGGTAAAGCCATTGTCCCGCGCAAACTGCGAAAGCATAGTTTTCTGGGTCTGTATGCTCACGCTGTCACCGCCGAAATCATCATCGCGGCTGAGCCTGCAATAAAGCGCTGTAATCCTGTTCTGCTGTATGTTCATAATAACCGTCCTTTCTTTCAGCAGACAGAATCGGAATATTTGCACTTTATATTATACACTATTCTCAAAGAAAATTCAAGACACTAAAGCGTAAAAGTTGCAAATTTGATACTGTTTACCGTTGTAAAAGATTTGGTTCTGTGGTATAATAAACGCATAGCGTTTATTATACATCAAAACGTCCTCGCATATACGCAAATCATAGATTTGCTCCGTGCGTATCGGACAATTATACCATAACCTCACGGTTATGGTATAATGGAAAAAAGTATTGAAAGGTGACAAGGTGAAAAGAGTAGATTTCAGCAGCGTAATAAAAATCCTGCTCAGCTATCGGAGCCTGAGCAAGAGCTTTTCGCAGGGCGAGTTTATCGCAGAACTGTTCAGTGCATTCTATGAAAAGAGCGACGCTTCCGCAGACGACGGACAGGTCAGCCGCTGGGTGAACGGAGATGAACGCGTCCCCGAGCGCTACGCGGTTTTCTACTTGGAAAACCTTGGAGCGCTTTGTTCGGATATTAGGACGAATATTTTCCCCGTACTTTCCGACCGCTGGCAGGCTGTCAATGAAATTCGCAATTTAGTACTTTACGACACCGGAATTTCTGAAAACAAGAAATCCGAACTGCTCTGCAGACTGAATCCCGACAACGATTATTCGTGCGCGGAGTTCACCGCAAAAGTCCTGCTGTTCGCTATTCAGCGCGGAATTACTGACCTACGGAAGTACTCCGAGAGCGCTTCGCCCGTACTTTCCGGAATGGTGTTCGGCTGTGATGTACCGAAAGTCTGCCCGCACTTCTGCGGCAGGGAAAACGAACTGCAAGAACTCCACGATCTGCTCACCGGAAATGGTAAGGTGTTCGTCAGCGGAATCGCCGGAATGGGCAAAACAGAGCTTGTCAAAGCCTACGCAAAGGCACACAAGAAGGACTACACGAACATCTTATTTCTGAACTTTCGCAGTAGTCTTGCCGAAACAATCACCGCGCCGGTTTTCGCCGGAGATGGCGGACTGATGACGGTTTCCGACCGCTATTCTAATCACCTCCGCTTGCTGAAAACACTGTCGTACAGCACACTTATTATAATAGACGGCTTTGACACGGTCGCCGCCGAAGAACCCGATCTTGCCGAGATAATGCGGCTTCGCTGCCGGGTGCTTTTCACCACAAGGAGCAGCTTTGAAAACAGCGCGGTACTGAACCTCGCAGAACTGTCTGAGGAAAACGCGCTTTTTCTTTTTTCAGCATTTTTCACCCGTGCCGAAATGGAACGCGAAACCGTCACCGAAATAATCCGCACCATTCATTCCCACACCCTTGCGATAGAGCTTGCCGCAAGGCTATTACAGCGCAGTTTCATCAAGCCGAGCGAGCTTTTAGGGAAGCTGAAAAGCGGTTTCGGAAACCCCGACACCTCCGACAAAATCCGTTTCACGAAAGACGGGACGGCATTCAGCGACACCTACCACAACCACATAAGAACGCTGTTCGCGCTGGGAAATCTCTGCGATGAGGACAAATATGTAATGCGCTGTCTGAGTTTCGTTCCCGAACGCGGAATCGACGTACGGAACTTTGCGCTGATGGCGCAGCTTGCGACAATGAACAGCATAAACGACCTAGCGGAATATGGCTATATCCGCAGTTTTGAAACTGACGATTTCACGATTTCGCTGCACCCGATGATTCGCGACATCACCGTCACAGACTTGCAGCCAACATTCACGAACTGCAATCGGCTGATGAATTCCGTTAAAATGATCTGTGATTTTCATGGAAAGCTAGTACCGAATTTTCAGCTTTTCACGGATATTCTGGACGGCATAATGACCTATATTGCCGCCGATTCTCCCGAGTTTATCCAGTTCGCCGAGGACGCTTTCACATACGTTTTTCAGCACAGCACCGAGGCTCTCTGCGAAAAAATCCTTGCAAGGCTTGAAGCCTGCGACGGTCTTTCCGCTAACGACAAAGCCCTGCTTTGCGACTTCCGCGCGCAGATTTTGCGGATTTACAAAAAGGACAACCGTTCGGCACTTGAGCAGGAAAAGCAGGCGCTGTCGCTTTGCGCCGACCTTGACAGCCCGCTTTACATCAATCTTTGCAACAATCTCGGCAGTCTGTATATGGAAAATGGCGACCTTTACAACGCCGAGAAATACATAAATATCGGCTTTGCGCTGCTCGAAAACCGCGGCGTTATAAATCAGGATTACATTTCCGGACATCTGGTGAAAGGCTGGCTACTGTGCCGACTAGACCGAATCGAAGAAGCCGCAGCGCTGCTCACAAAGTGCTGTGAAATACTGCGCGAAAACAGCGCGCTATGTTCGGAAAGCAGTGCGATCTGCTTTGAAAATGCGGCGGTACTCTGCCAGAAAAAGAACCGCGCCGATTACGCAGAAATGCTGTTCCGGTGCGCTTTTGAAATTTTCTGCGCGCTCCCCAATCGCGAACTGTACGAAGATGAAATCGCGCGGCTTAGGTTAGTCCTTGAATAATCACCATTCATATTCGTATTCATCTTCCTCGTAGTATTCCGTGTTGTTTACGCGCTCCAGTTCGGCTTCAATGCCTTTTTTCGTGAACATATCTCCGAGCCTGCTTCCCCTGACGGAAACAGGCTTTCCGTTTTTGTCCGTGTATCCGGGGTGACGGTAGGAAATTGTACTGCCTGCGATTCTGCATTCAACTCCGTAATCCTCATTCAGCGAACGGATCACATCGTCAAAACTCCGATTCTTTTCAAGGGAGATTTCATACCGGATAACTTCGCGCAGTTCGTCCTTGAAGCTGTGTTTTCCGAGTTTTTTCATCTGTGATTCAGCCTGAGTTCTGCGTTCGGCAGAGCCGTAAAAATTCTCGCGGACTGAGTGTACAAGCCCGTTGGCTTCGCATTGCTTCCCGAAATATTCGGACATCTCGAAAAGCTCTTTTCTTCCGCGACGAAATGATTTTCCCGTCTGCATATTGCAGTTGCTGACCAGAAAATGCGCGTGAATATGCTGTGTGTCGGTGTGTACCGCGAACAGCACCTGAAAGCCCTTTTTGTAGAAAAACTCATTCGCAAACTGCCGAGCGATTTTGTATGCAAGTTCGTATGTAAGGCGGTCGTTGTCGTCCGGGTGGAATGAAATCGCCAGCTTGTGCGCAAGTATCGTGTCTGGCTTAAGGCGGCTGTACGGCTTGCCGTTCAGCTTTCGCGTAACAAGAACATTGTTCGCGAAATTGTCGCGATCGCAGCCGAACGCATTGTAGAGGTTCGGCTCGGTCTTTTTTATCCCGCTGCGGATCTGGTCGGGGCGTTTTCCGAGAATGTACGCTGACGCCGATTTCAACTGTCCGACCGCCTTGCAGGGCGAAAATTTGACGTTCACGTTTCCGAATGCCATTCGCCAGCCTCCACAACATACATATCCACGATTGGCTTTTCGATGAACGATTGCAGGCTTTCCATGACGCTGTAATATTGTTTCTGGAACGCTGGAATTTTGTCTGCGGCTTCGTGAAAATATCCGCAGTTCGCAAGATAGGCTATCTGATTCAAGTTGTTTCCGGTCATCTGGAGTTCGTGAAAAATTGCCTTTATCGTGTTGTTGAACTGATAGATCTTCACGTCGGATTTGTCGAGGATCTTCAGCAGGAATTCCGTTTTGTTCAATCCGCTGGCTTTCTGCTTTTGGTTCCACCGCGAAAGCTCTTTTTCGGTGACCCGAAATGAAAGCTGGTGCGAACGGACGCGGTTGTTTGTGGTACTCATGTAACTTGCTCCTTTCTATGGATTGAGTTTTGTTTTGTGACCCGCCCGGGGGTCTCGGGGGCGCAGCCCCTGAGCAGGTAGACAGTCGGCGTCTAGCCAACTGTACTACCTGCCTATCCCCACAACGAGCCGAATTTGGCTAGATGAGCAGGCCCTCCATTGTGGGGATTCGCGTCCCCGACGGCGGAGGGAACCTGCGAAAAATCCAGTCATGCAATCCGCCGTCGGACGCTCACGCACTGTGGCTTAGGGTCGTTTTCGTGTGACGTCATGCTGACTGCATTTTGGCGTCAAAGTGAAGCATATGACTTTTAAGCGGCTTTTCATGTGACTTTATTCTTTGGCGAAAGTGATTTCTAAATTGCTGAAAAAGAAATTGTTTATCCGTCTATAAAGTCCCAGTCTACATTGTCGGTGTGGGATTCTTCGGGCGGTGCAGTTTTGCCGGGATTTGTTCCGATGAGATTCAGTAGATATGATGTCAGAAATGTGGGCAATCCCTTTTCCAGAGCCTGTTCCACCGCTTCAACGATACGCTGAACGAACATTTTCTCACGCTCGCGGCTCTCGAAAAACGGGTCGGACTCCGTGCGTTTCTGCCGTTCAAAAAAGTCGCATACCGCAAGAGTAATTGCGTGATTTATCGACTTGTATTTCTTTTTGTCGAGGTTCTGCAAATACTCCCACGACGTTTGCTGTTCAGGTTTGGAGAGATTGAAACGGAGTGTTGTGCTTTTGATTCTGCCCAAGTTGTTCACCTCTGTTTCTGGATTTTTTCAAGCGCGAGGGTTTCGTAGCCTTTCGCAGTTGCACATATATCCGAGATGATTGAAATCCGGTCGCTTGGCGGAACGAAATTTCTGAAAATACAGCTCCCGCCGCCCGCGACATACAGCCGCATGAGTTCCGGATTGTACTCATATTTGCGAAGCGCGTCGAGGATTTCAGCGCTGTATTCTCTGGCGGCGCTGCAAATACACGCGAGGTATTTTTCGCTGATGTCCGCCTTACCATACCGGAGCACGCTCTCAATAATGCTCTCGTCAATCTTCGTCCCGAACCTGTCCATAACGGCATTTGCGGCGCGGATAACGCACTGATTCACACCGAGTTTTTCCGTCCAGCATTTGCTTGCAACGGGACGCGAGTTGGTTATGTACATGATGTTCATGGTGCCGTTTCCGATGTCCGCGAGCATATTCACTCCGCGCATTTCTGAGAGCCTGTCGATTACGGCGGTGTAGCCCTGCGGGAACACCGAACAGCCGACAAAACGCAGCTTGTACAGCCGGTCGTTGAACTCAAATTCAACGCGCTCGTTTCGCATGAGGTAGTTCGTGAATTCCCTGCGCTGCGACTTTACCCAAGTTAGCGGGAGTCCTGCGGCAAGGTAAACATCTGCCTCGGAAATCCCGGCGCGCCTGAATTCCTTTGCTGAACCCATGAGCGTGAGCAAATAGTAGTCGTTGTCGCCCGACTTGTCCGAAATGAACGCCTTGTGACCCTCCCCGCAGCTGTAATACATTCCATCGCAGCGGAGAATGTTCGAGCCGAACACCGGGCGGGTGGTTGACGGAATTACGCCTGTGGGCGTGATGGTGTTCGCGGTTTTGATATTTCCGTAGCCGTGATCTATTCCGATGATTTTGATGTTGTTAAGTGTTTTCATGTTTGTCCTCCATGATTTCTGCGGGTCTTTCCAGCAGCTGCATGATGAGTTGCTCGGAAGTTTTCTGCGCAGACTGATTACTGTACGAGGTTACAATGAACTTTGTGCCGCCGATGTCCTCCTCGTACTGTTCGTCTAATCGGCGGTAGTTGTTTTCTTCCATGAGTTTCCCTCTGATCGATATATTTCGCCTTTCTGCCACCGCGGTGATTGCACTTTCGGCGATGTGTTTATTCTACTTTATTTTATCTGAAAACTCATTGATGGGACGTTGACGGGAAGTTGAGAAGTTTGAGCTGATAATTAAATCTAGAGATAGAAAAACGGCTCTATCCAGTAGGACAGAACCGTTATTATATTGTATTTTTCTTGTCGGCGTGATGATATTATCAAAAACAAAACAATATTATTTTATTTGCGATAATGTGCCTTTGTCCATTTCAAAAACGCAGTCGCAAAGTATCTGTATATCTTCAGTTGAATGTGACGCAATTAGAATCGTTTTTCCCTCGGCTTTCAAATCGAGCAGATATCTCCGCATATCCTCAACTCCGCTCTTGTCAAGACCGTTCATAGGCTCGTCGAGGATAAGTATGTCCGGATCTTCCATGATCGCCTGTGCAAGCCCAAGCCGCTGGCGCATTCCAAGCGAGTATCTGCCGACGTGCTTTTTGCTGTCCGGGTCAAGACCAACGCTTTTTATTGCGCTGCGTATCGCCTGCTTATCTGCCCTGCCGCTTATATCTGCAAGGAATTTCAAATTGTTGTATGCGCTGAACGATGATAAAAAACCGGGAGTTTCAATGATAACACCCACGCTTTCCGGTATCTCTACATCCTTGCCTATCGTTTTTCCGTTTACTTTAATTTCCCCGGATGTCAGCGGCATAAGCCCGCAGATACATTTCATCAGTACGGTTTTGCCGCTGCCGTTTCTGCCTATAAGTCCGCATATAGTTCCCGCGCTGACTTTAAGGTCAACATGTTTAAGCGCAAGATTGTCCTTAAACTGCTTGCAGGCGTTTTCTGCCTCAATAGCATAGTCTGTCATACGACCTCCATTTTCAGTATTCTTTTTCTTCCAAAGGTCATTATCAAAATTCCCATCGCAACCGCCGCTGTAAGATAAATCGCAATACAGTACCACAGACCAGGGTGATCCTTATTAAGACCAATCCCCGAAATATCCAGCGTCGTCCATGAAAGCGGAGAATATTTCAGCAGGAACTCCATACCTCTGCCCTCGTTTTCCGCGAAACAGCAGAATGCCATAATGATCCCGCATATCGCGCTGCCTAAGTATTTCTTTCCCGACAAGAGATTGCACAAGCACAGAATAAACCCGAACATGACTCCGTTCAGCCACGAAAGCAGCAGGGTGATAAGGCAAGCCGCAATCGGAGTGTAATTCTGCACGACAAGTCCCGAAACCTTCAGAAAGAACAGCTCTTCCTTTAATGCGATCTGTCCCGCGCTGTCAGAGAAAGCCAGCGTATATATCGCGTCGCCCCAGTCTGCGGAGAATTCGGCAACAGGAAGGGAAATGACGATCGTGCAGAGAAACACAAATCCGTAATATGCAAGGCTTGCAAGGATAATATAACCCATCTGCCCCGCCAGATATCTGCGCCCGCCGATCCGCGTGAGTATCATCAGCTTGTTGCTGTCAATGAAAGGCGCATTACAAAACATCAGAATTATCGGCAGGGAATACAGCAGCTTCATATGATATTGACTGTACGCAAAGGGATAAATCCATAGCGACGAACTGTTTCCGAGCGCCGTAGCGATAGTGTTCATTATTCTCACGCTGTCAAAGCAGAGTATTATCACTAATACGGCGATCGTCCATATTCTGTAATCCTCGCTCCATTTGCGGATATTCTGCAGGCTGATGTTAAGAACGCACCTGACGCTTCTCATTCGTCCAACCTCCTTTTCGCAATATAATAAAATACTGTTCCGAACAAAAATGCCAGAACGAAAAAGGCAAGCAGAATTTCCAGGGACGAAAATAAAACATCATCAGCGGCGTGGGTATAACCTCTTGATAAATTCCAGAGGTCGGGAAGGAAGTCCGCTTCGATAGTGACAAGCTCGATAATGTAGCTCATGATAAGCGGAGTGCATACCGCGATAAACGGGTCGGGAAACAGAGCCGAAATCGCCGCTCCCGAAACTGACCACGCTCCAAGGCTCGCCGAAAAGAAAAGGGATTTGAGCAGAATAAACAGCCACGCTGTATTTTCATTGTTCAACAGCCGCCCGAAGGTATCGGAATACTCATTGTGCAGGCTCCCGATGAGCGGGAAAAACAGCGACAGCGCAAGCACGCACAGAACGATCCCCAGGAAAGACACGAAAAAGGTACACAAGAAGTTCAGCACGGCGTGGGTCAATATGTAGTTCTTTTGTGAACTGCGCAGGATTATCTGCTTTGAAAGTCCTGATTTAAATTCAGTGCAGAAAGCGGCTGTAAACGGCATGCAGGCAGCAATAAGAATAAGCTTGCGGTATGTTCCGAAATCCATCATATCGCTGAAAAGCTGGGCAGTTCCCGTAAATCTGATATATTGCACGAACGCCTCGGCGGAGGTGAAATTTCCCGCGGAAATTATCCCCCACAAAGCAATCAGCGCGCAGCCGGCAACGCCGATGTAAAGCGCCGGACTTTTCAGCAGTCTTAGAGTATAGGCGGCGGTAAGCTTCATTTTCCCACCTCAGTTCAGCACCAGACCAGTTTGAGCGTCAATGAAAATTCGTTTGTAAGAAATCTTGGCGTTCTCATCGCCTGGCGCGGACTCTTTTTCTGTGGATTTTATAAACAGCCAGACGGGATAGAGCGTGCTTTCGCCGGTCTCGGAATTCGCGTCGGCGATATAGGTCAATTCCCCTGTGGAATATTCTGTTTTGCCTGATTCCGTGGCGCGCCCGACTGTATTTTGAAGTATCTCCACGGCTTTTTCTCGGGAAATTATCGGGCGGGTATCCTTTTCCTGATAGTCGAAAATATACTGTATGTCGCAGTATTCAAGGCCGTCGGCGGTAACGATAAACTCGGCAAAGCCATAGCTTCCGTTTTGCCCCACGCTTGTAAAATTCGTATACTGATACGGCAGGTCGATATTGTCTACGCTCGCGTGATATAGAATGTAATACGCGTCCTTCGGCGGCACAAGCTCGTTTCCGTTGTCGTCGCAGGCGGTTCCGGTACAGGTATATATCTGCGGTTCACCAAGACAGGGTATATCAAGTTGTTCAACGATATCTCCGGTGATTTTCAGGGCGTTATCAGAGGGCTGACCCTCGATTTCCCGGAGAGGATAAAATTCCTGCACGATATCTTTTGAGGGGTAAACGTCGAACTTGGAAATATTCATGTAGCTGTGCATATCGTTCACATCTTTATTGTAAACGATAGTGCCCGCGTCACAGAACAGTTCTCTGCCGTCTTTGAACCGATACAGATTATACAAGCCTTTTCCCAGCCGAGGGTCGTCGATTCGTACGCTGTCGCTTTCAAGCTTTGAATATTCAATGTCATTTTCAGTAAGGCTGTCATAGTCAGGAAAAAACACCCGTTCTGCAAGGCTGGCGTCCCATATTTTATAGCTGCCGGAATATATGGGGCATGTTTCTCCATCGTTATTCTGTGACGGTTCCTTGCCCGATGAACACCCCGAAAAAACCGACAAGGCTGCGACCGCAGTTACTACAGATAACATAGCTTTTTTCATTGAACCGACCCTTTCCATAAATGCGGCATGTCTGTTCGGAGCCATGCCGCATTCTCTTTTATCCCTCTATTATATAAATCTGTTTAAGAAAGCGATTTACTATGCCTTATTTATTATTTTCAATAACTTTGGCAGTTTTGACCAAATCACACAATTCGTTTTTGGAATATTCTCCAAATAACTCAAATATATAATCTCCATTATCCCACACAATCACAGCATAATTATAACCTTGTGAACTATAGTCCAAACATAAGCCGCTATGTCCGTTTATGTTAATTTCTTGAAATTTTTGGTTCTCTGTATCATAGTGAGTAGAATCAAATGACACCTTTGCAAATTGACAAAATGTAAGTGTTTGTTCTGTTGCTGGATTTTCGTAACTGATCCACTCATAAAAAGGAGTTGAATCAGTTCCTGATACTTCATAGCCATCAGGTAAGCAAGGTAAATAATACTTATCTTCAATAGTTGCCGGGCAGTTTTCGGTATTGATCACAAAAAGTTCTGTGTTATCAGCGTTTACTTTTCCATAAA
>JAGAJA010000088.1 GCA_017829075.1 Oscillospiraceae bacterium
TGCCTTACAGAACTGAAAGGGTATCAGGCCGCTGTCGGCAAGCCAGTCATCCAGCCCCGCCGTCCAAACAGCCTCCTGGACAAGGTGCGCTATATGTTTCAGAAGATAATGTAACGTCTTGCGCAATGCAAGCGTTCATTCCCGACATTGATTCCGACGAGGTAAAGAGCATAAGAAACTCTCTAAACATGACGCAGGTTATTTTTGCCGCTGTCATGGGTGTTTCCGTAAAGACCGTAGAGGCTTGGGAAAGCGGCACAAACACTCCGTCCGGAACAGCAAGAAGAATGCTTTATATGCTGAAAACTGACCCGACTATCCCCGAAAAATTCAACCTCTATTGCAGATAAGGCTATCCGCTCCGAGTATTCGGGGCGGTTTCTTATTCATTAAAACTTTGCTTTCCATTCCGACTTTACCTCCAGCGTATAGCGCATTGGGGCAAGGCTTGACCATGCAAAATCATAGGGTATTTCAACCTCTATCGTTCCCTCAACGGAGAATTTCTCTGCTGTGCTTGTGTCGCCGGGAGCGCGGGGAGCCGGGGTTACTGAAAAGGTAATGTTCTTTATCGTGCATTGTGCTATTTCGCCGTTGGACATGGCATTATTCATATACTGCATGATTTGCGCTTTAGTCGCGGTATGTGATTCACGCCACACATAGCCGCCTGTGTTAGAATAGCTTGCTGCCTGTCCCTCGCGCACATTCTGATATAGTTTCGCATAATTTGACACCGAAACATGAATGATAGCGTCCTCATACTTGTCGCGAATTGCTGCCGCCTCGATATTTATGCGGATAACCTCAAAAATACCAAAGGCAAGCAGCATTACAACGATAACAATAACCGAGGTCATGACCGTAGAAAAGCCCTTGTTGGAGCGTAACCTTTTAAGCATTTTTCCAGTACACCTCCGAGATACCGTTTGCGCTGGATGTAATTGTGATCGGGTGCCCGGTAAAAACAAAGAACGATAAGTCCACTTGTGTGGATACTGTCACGGTGAATGTATCGCCTATCTGTATCTTACCGTTTTTCGACCAGACAACGGTTGGGGTAATTCCACTGGTTTCGTTTAGCCGTTCAAGCCGTGCGGTGGTTTCGCTGCCTACTCTGCCGGCAATCTCTGCCTCACGGCAAAGCTCGTTCGCGTAATTGTTCAGAGTCATTTTCGTAAGGAAAACGGGGGCAACGGTGATTATGAACATCAGCATCATTACCATTATCATCACGAAAATCGTAACGCCGATATAGGTACTGCCTTTCTTTTCAGCAAGCCGTTTTATGTACTTACGCATACATACCTCCTTAAAAGCTGAACAGCGTACCAAAGCTGTCAAACATGGTTGTTCCGAGAACGACAACATAGAGGAGCAGCATTACGAACAGTAGAACCATTGACAGCCTGTTGATTTTCGGCGGTATCTTCAGCGCAAAGTTGCGGAGTATCTGCTTTTGGTATTCGGAAAAACGATATATGAGCGTTTCCCAGTAGACGTGCGTATCCGAGCCACGCGCCATTTCGATAAGTCCTCTTGTTACCTCGGAAAGCTGCGTAGAGCCTATTCTGCCCTCAAATCTGGTGATAGCAGCCTCCCAATTTGAAGAACGCATATCGGCTATGGTTATCTCTAATTCCTCGCGGAAATACGGTGAGAATGTGTCCTTGTGCTTTTCGAGAATGGAGAGGACATTGTGGTCGGTTTTTATCTCCTGCGCTATTGCACCGACAAAGCGCGGAAGATCGGTGTCTATCTGTTCTCGTTTCATTTTGATAGCCTCGGAGATTTTTTCCTGCGCATTTGTGTACTGTAACACGCCGAGAACAACCATGAGCAGAGCAAATATCACCGGAACAGCCTGTACATACTGATTGTCTATCATTGACGCGACAAGTGCGCCGAGGATATAAACGGGAATTCCGAGCAGAGCGTATGCGCCTGCCTTGACGATAGCTCTTGCCTCGTAAAGCTGCGGCGACATGGATATGTGCGCTATTTTCAGATTAGCCTCTAACTGCTTTTGCCGTATATCCGACATTGGCAGCAGCTTTGACACAAACAGAGCCGCGTTGTTGTACATTTGCGAAAGCCCGTCCGGTGCGGGACGGTTGCGGGGTCCAATCGCTCTTATCGCCGCCGTTGTCTTTGAGGACGGCACTTTAAGCAGAACAAGCGCAAATGAATACGCACCTCCTGCAAAAAGCAGACAGGCGGCAAGCGCCATAGCTTTCAGAGAAATGTCAATTAAGCTCAATCAGATCACCTCTTATATTCAATGGGCTGGGTGTACTTGTATGTGAGGGCAATAACGATAATGACCGTAACAGCTACTACGCAATTCACTATCTGACCGGCAAGCGTTTCTGTGAGAACAGCAAACCAGTCCGCGTTGAGGAAAAAAATCAGCGGATAATTCGCAAGGACAAGCCCTATCATGGTGAACACCTCTTTGCGCGGCTGCATTATCATGTTTTTCAGTTCCGCATTAACTATGCGAATATCCGAAAGACGCGCCGCCAAAGGCTGGAGTGAGAATTTCTGTTCGGAATTATCCTGGCACTCTATCAGCGTATCGCACCATTCGTGGAAAATTTCGTTATCAATCTCGTCCTTGAGCTGTTCGATAGCAAGTTTGACATTGGAGGAAATCATATCCACACGGGTGAGAAAGTTGATGAAAGCGTACTGTACAGGAGGGTTGATGTGGTCAATGGATTGTCTTACCGCATAGGCTATATCGCCGTTTGATATGTAATTCGTTGTGATGATGGACAACGCTGTTTCAAGTTCCTCCGCGATATGAGCCTTGTAGCTGGAAAGGAGCAGCTTAACATACACATACGGTATTACAAAAGCTGCGGCAATAAGCACTACTGAAATGAGAAGATTGTTGAACAACGCACCAAGCAGCACTCCAACAACACCGCCGACAACCGCCGCGGTGATAAGCAGAGAAAACTTGTTTTGGGAATGCGTTGCCGCAAGAGCGTTCGTGATGTTGTCGATCATGCGCTGCATACGCGACTTTTTTATCTTGCCCTGCGTCACAAGTACCTTGTATTTAAGGCTGCGGTCACGGTGGAGCAGCGACATAATATCATCTGTTATCCTCTGCGGAGAAAGTCCGAGAAGAATGACTACGGCGGCGGAAAGCAGCAGCGCCGCAAGCAGATAAATCACCTTCATAGTTATACCCTCCCGTATATTTCAAGCTTGTCCTTCGGTACGCCGTTGTCGCGCAGGCGCTTCATAAAGTTTTCGGTGGGCGGATTGACCTTGACGTGCTTGCCGATTATTCTCGCCGTTCCGTCCGGGTTACGCACCTCGTCAATAATATCGTAACGATAGAGGGTGCGGGTTTCGTACTTTCCTTTCTCACCCTGAATACATTCCGCTATTTCCATGATGTGGCGTGATCCGTCATCAAGCTGCTTGAGGTAAATTCCGATAGGGAATGCCTCTGTTACAAGTGAGAGAATAGTATCAAGCGGCAGAGAGTGTGCCTGCAGGCAGAGCGTTGCAAGGCGGGTGTATATCTGGTGTGTGGAGGACGCGTGTGTGGTCGTAAGAACGGTGTGTCCTGTTCGGGCTGCTTCCTGCGCCTGCCACGCTTCCTCGTTTTTCATTTCAGCAACGCAAATTGAGTTAGGGTGCATGGTAAGGCACATAGTAAGCAGCTTTGCTAATGTTACGTCCCTCGCCGGGTCATCGGTTTCCTTTGTGACGAGATGAAGAACGTCGTTGACAACATTACCGTTTTCGTCTCGCTTTACAAGGTCAAATTCTCTCACGGATTTTTCAAGCGTAATCAGGCGCTTGTTGTTCGGATAGTTTGACATTATATCCGCCATAATGGTGGTCTTTCCTGAGCCTGTTTCACCGGCATAGCACTGCGAAATGCCGTGAATAAAGCAGGTCACAAGGAAATCGTATTCCTCCTCGCTGACCATGCCCGACTCGATAAACTGCTCGCGGGTTATCTTTGAGGGGTTTACGATACGGATAGACGCGCAGGCACCGCGGGCATTGTCACAAATATCCGTATATCCTGCGGTTACACGGATATTTGAGCCGAGAAAACCTGTTGCGATAGGCTTTGAGCTGTCCCAAGTGATGTGATTGTGGTGCAGCAGACGTTTCAGCACGTCCACAAGATGTCCTGCGTCCTTGAAATGCTCCGCCTTGAAACGTGCGCCCTTTGCGGGAATAATCTCCACATCGTCCCAGCCGTTGATGTTTATTTCCTCTATATCCTTTCGGAGCAGCCACGGAGTAAGGATAGAATACTCTGCCATTTCAATGTAAAGTTTGTCGGCTACCTCGCCCAGCGTCATATTCGGGACATAATAGTTGTTGTCCTTCATATACTGCTTGATAAGGCGTTTCATCATATCCTTTTTGTCGGCTTCGTAAAGCTCCACAGCGTAGTTTTCAGCCATGTGCTGCTGTACGCGGGAAAGAAGGGTGTCGAAAGGAATGAAGGAGCGTTCTATTTCCTTTACGCTTTTATCGGATATCTCAGAGAAATCTGACTTGTCCTTTTTCTTGCGGGATTTAGTTTCCGCAGCTTCCTTTACCTCCGCATATTCACCTTCGTTATCTGCGGTCTTTTTCTTGAAAAAACTGAGCATTACTTCTTACCTCCGATAAGCGATTTTGCGAGCTTGTTTATTGCGTGGTTATATGCGCTGTCCGACACTCCGTTTCGGAGGATAGCCGCCTGATTGAACGCCTCGGCGGCGTGGGTGCTGAAAGGTATCTCGCCGGATATTCTGCCGAGGGCATTACGCATAGCGGCAACGTCCTGCTTGAACGAATTTCCCAGCGCAAGGGCGCGGATAAAGTGCTTGTATTGATACTGCTCACTCTGTAAAACAGGCTCCTGTGAGCCGTCAAACACAAGTCCGTTAATATCCGCGGTGAACAGCTCCACGGTCTTTGTTGCAGACATGATAGACCATGCTGTCATTTTTGAGGTGATAACGGTTGACATACAATCAATTATCACATAGTCGGCGCTGCTGCGGAGATAGGAGAAAATCTGTGCAAGGCGCGTATCATCGGGCGGAGGGAAAGAATTCTCGTTCTCACGGATATTGTAGCCAAGCACCATTATCTTATCAGTAATGGGCAGCAGATTTCGACGTAAGTCGGTTTCCTCAAACGAAACATTCGACAGGCACTTTCCGAGAGAACCGTCAAACTTGCTTTCGTGCGGTGCAACAATAGGTATCAGCGGTTTGGTGGTATCAGTTCCGACAACGATAATATCCGCTTTCGGCTCAATGCGGGAAATGTTGTGTGCAAGAGCAAGAGAGGTCGTTGTCTTGTATGCGCCCGAGCTGCCGTATATTGAAAAAATCTTACCCAATTATTCCACCTCGCTCTCTGTGCTTTCGTCATAAATCTCGGCGGTATTAAAAACCGCCTCTGTTGTTTCATAGTCAACTACACCGAGCAGCTCACGCTGGGCGGCAAGGTATTCGGCTTTATGTTCGCTGTCGCCGCGGCAGACAAATACTGCATGGAGCGTTGTGTTCTCGCACTCGGCAAGTTTGAGTGCCTGTGTGCGGTCCTGACATATCACGGTTATCGTTGCATAAAGCGCCTGTTCCTCATCATCGTCCTCGGCAGCATTTACCTGGTCTGCATTGTAGGTATCGTCCGAGCCGTTGTCCGCGGTAGTCGCTAAAACCTCGATATACTGTAATTCATCGTAGATTATAGCCTCATCGTCATTGTCCTCGTTGACAGAGATTATCTGAATTATGTCGCCTGTCTGGAGCTTACCAGAAAGACCGTTAGCAAAGCTGCGTACTGTTACTGACATAGCGGTTTCGTTCACTCCAAGCTGACGGAGCAGAGTGTCCGAGGTGTCAATGGTGTCGGACAGCTTGTTTGCGGAGAATGTGTCGCCGGCAAACATAGCGGCTACCGTGTACTTGCCGACGATTTGTTCAGGGTCGGTGATGATATTATCGGGAAGATTGAGAGTGCCTACCTCAACGGCGGCAAGCATAGAGGGCTGTATCTGCGCTCCCTGGGGAACGTCCTCTTTGAGTCGGATAACGGTTGTTTTCTGTTCAAGCACAACAGAAAACAGCGGCGTTATGCCAAAACAAAGAATGATAGCAAGCACAATGAGAATTATGCCGATCAGTGTACGATTTTTAAGCATAGAGAAAAACCTCCAATAGAAAAACAACCGCATTAGCAGCGCAAATAAACGGTGCAAGCGGCATTTCTTGTTCTTTTTTGATGTGTGCGAATATTTTTGCTGAAATCAGCGCAAGCAGCACCGCAATAAATCCCGGAACAGCACCGAGCGCAAAGCCAAAGGCAGCGCACAATTTAACATCACCCATACCTATATCCGCTATTAGATTTGCTGCGAAAAGCGTTATAAATAAAGCAAGCAAGCCTGTTATTCTTGCTGAAAGAGATAGCTCATTCAGAAACGGGCTTGCTGCAACAATTATGAACGGGGCAAAGTTGCTTATTTCGCGGGTGCGTATATCTTCTGCGGATATATGGGTAAGGTATATGGTGAGTATCACCGATATTGTTAAAACCATTTTGATTTGTACACATACCGGTATCGCCGCTGTGAACGGGCAAAGCGCACCATGTTTTTAACCTGTCCCACTACGGAAAGGCGGGTAATGGGGTCTTTGCGCGTCATCATAATGCTGCCGGCAGCGCCGATCATCATTGTGAAAACCAGAGCCGCAAGGTTGCCCGTGATAAGCATAAACACAGCCGCGACAACGCCAAAGCAGGCTATTCCGATAAAGCATTGTTTAAGCTCCGTTCTGCCAAAGCCGACAAAGTATTCCGGCTCGATGTTAAGTCCGTAGGGAATGTATAGCTTTCTGCGATTTTCGTTTTCCATATTACACCGCCTTTCAGGTAAGATAGCTGACGATTATGTTCTCGATTAAAAACGGGAGCTGCGCTATTACCGCAAAAACAACCGTGTTCTTTAAGCGTTTCTTGTACTGCGGAGCCTCGTCCGATTCGTGCGTGAGCTTCAGAAAAATGTATATGGCTCGCATAGCAAGTCCGCTGTTTATAGCTATCTGAAGATAGCTGCTGAGCTGGTCTATCTGTGATGTGTCCATACTTTCACCTTACTTTATTGCTCCGCGCACCATTTGTGCGACTCTGACCGTCTGGAAGAATGTATTTCCTGCCGTTCCGCCGCCTGTCGGCACAAGAAATTCACGCAGGATACGGGGCGCTGTGGTTGCCGCAAACATACAAGCAATACCCCAAGGAATATTGGTTATATCTATCACGTTTGACGATAGCAGGAATGCAAGTCCTATTTTTAACAGCATTATCTGCACGATTGTAGTCACAAACGCTCTAACAAACTGTGTGACATAGTTGCGGAAAATTCCCTTGTCGTTTTCAAGCAGACCTAAACACGCAAGCGGTATTCCGGCAACCATTACCTGCATCTCCACTCCCCTTGACATAAACTGAAACAGTAATATGAGATAGAAGATGAAGAACACAAGGCAGGCGAGTACCGGAACAATACCCAGAGAAGCTATGCCTGTCAAGATGGTAGCTGTGTAGTTGGTATCTGCTCCAAGTTGTGATAGAATTGTGGTCGTTACACTATCGCAAACCTCCACGAAAATATCGTATATCCAGCGGAACATAAGCGCCGTTGCGATTGCTTTCACGAAATTCACAAGCAGCATTGTAGGGTCGGTGTCCGGATTACCGTCCGTCCATAGCACATACAAGTCAAAGCCTTTTTTGAGAAATTTCAGCACCATAAGCGATAGTGCAAGCGAAAACGCCATATCCGAAACGGTTGTAAAGAAATTAACGCCTGTGCATTGCGTCATCATCTCGTCTGCATGGAAAACCATGTCGTACAGACCGCCAAGCACCAATTCATTCATGAAAGTGGTTACTATTCCGGTTATGAGTGCAACAACAAGCGTTATAATGATAAATACCATAAGCGTGTTTCCTTTCCAAAGCAAGAGCCGCAGGGGTGAACGCTCGGCGGAAATGACCGAGGCGTCACGCCTCTGCGGCTAGCTTTATGCGGATTGGATAGAGGGTGGGTATCAGCCCATGTTGAACATGGATGTAACCTTGTCCTCGGTAGAGGGCATGATAACGTTGTTCATCAGAGCGATCAGTCCTACCAGCAGAATGCCGCCGAGAACGACGCCGATAATGATAACGATAGCGTGTTCGGAAACGGAGCCGCGGGTTTCCTCAATCTTGTTCTTTGCTGCCGCAACAGCCATAACTGCCTTGTTGATTGCCTTAGTCTTGATAGCGTTGATCTTGTTCATCATAGTTTTGTTCCTCCAAAAATTGTAGTAGTTTATCTTTCAGGCTCGTCGAAAGACGGAGCGTTGAAATCCTGTGTGTTATCTGCGGTGTTGGTATTGGCATTCGCATTTGCGCGGAGCTGTTTCATGAGCGTTGAGTAAGCGCCGATTACAACATTGCTTATCTCGTCGCGCAGCTCTTTGGTCGTGGGGAAAGCCGTATCAACATACTTCTTATCGCCGTTCTGGTCGGTGTAGGACACGTTCGGCATATTGACGAAAATGCCCTTTGAACCGTTCATCACGGAAAGACCTCTCACAACGAACGAATCGTCGAGGGTAATGCTGACCGTAGCAAGACGGTTGCCGTTCGGATTGTTTGAGAGCTTAATGTCCTTTTCGGGATTGCAGCTTATCTTCATTGTGTTCCTCCTTTGCTGCGATATGTGGTTGCGGTGATCGTTTTGTCGGGGGAGGTATCCACGAAAGGCGTAACATTATGTACCACCTCCAAAGTAACCTGTGATTACCGTAAGCAGAGAGGTTGCTACTACCGCACCGATAGTGGAAACTACTGCGGTAATAATGCGGTTATCCCACTTTTTTCTGTCCATTTCGTCTGCGGCAGAACGCCTGATACAGAAATAGACAATGCAGACCGTGCCGACTACTGCGGCAAGTCCCAGCAGAATAGTTGACGCATCATTCAGCAGGTTTTTTAAGCCTGTCGCAACGACAGAGCCGCCTAAACCGCCGCCATCGTCAGCGAAAGCGGTAACGCTTAACGCTGCTGTCATAACCGCCGCCGTAACAGCGGAAATGATACCCTTGACCTTACTTGTCATCTTTTTCCCTCCTTTCAGAACATAGAATTGTGACCTTCGTTTTCCGCATTAACAGCTTTTCGCGCCTTTGCAGCTAATTCCAGCCACGGTTTCCATAATTTTATCTCAATCTCGCCGTCATAGCTTGGTCTTGCATTTTCATCAAGCTCAATTAACCGCTGATTATGCTTTTTGTCGCCCAGACCGAGCATATCGTTGAATGCCCATTTGGAAATATCCGGCGACTCCATAACGGCGGGAGAGTTGTTAGAGATAACGAGCGAATATGGACGTTCAAAACCGTTCATTATTTCCTCCGCAGTAAGCAGGCTGCGCTCTATCAGCGACACATTCACGGAGCTGGACGGGTTTGAATACTTTTGTGCGGAGCTGCCGAGTGAATAGGTTAGGGTTGTGTACTTTCCCATTGCTTCGGAAAGCTCCTTGTTGGTTTCAATATCGGTGCTTTGGAGATATATCCAATAGCGGCAGTTTCCCTTTGCTATGTTGGCAACCTCCTCGCCATACACAAGTTTAAGCTGTGCAAAGCTCTGCAAAAACAAATTCCACCTTATTCCGTAGCCGCGCGACACCGTAAGTTTCTTTTCAAAGGTTTCAATCTTTGAAAAGTTACCAAATTCGTCCAGCACGAAATTAACACGATAGCGCAGGCGGTTTCCTGTTTTCTTCGCAGCAACAACAAGCAATTCATACTGCTGTGCCACAAGTATTGTGGTGATAGGATAGAATGTTTCACGCTCATCGGGAAGAACATAGAACAATGCTCTTTTCGGCTCTGTACCGAACGATGCAAGGTCAAAATCTGACTTTGATGTAATCCGGTAGGTGGTCGGATTGGTGAACAGACGGAGCGTTGTGAGTGCCGAGGTATAAAAGGACGCTGCCGTTTTATCGGGAGCGACATTTGCGATAGCAAGCGTTTGCCGTGCGGGGTGGTTGTCCGGAATACTGCGGAGGTACTTTTTGTACTGTATCTCTTTCTCTCCCTGCGCGGGAACAGACATATTGCTGATAAATTCATAGACATTCGTGAGATTTTGGTATTCGGGGCGGTCTTTGTTATCGTAGACAACTGCCAGAATGGACGCAACGATGATAGCCATTTCTCCGTTGGTCCAGATAGGCTCGCCCTTTTCGCTTTTTTCTACAAGAATGTTCACCATATCCCATGCCTTTTCGCTTGCTGTGTTTATCTCACCTCTGTTTACCGCGTCGATTATGGGCTGCAAAGGATTGTAGCACATAGATTTCCGCGGCGAATTAAAGTCGATAACGCAAACGGTATAACCGAGCGTTTCAAGGAAGGTGTGCATATAGTGGTAAAGCTCGCCTTTCGGGTCGGAAACCACAATACCTTCACCGGCAAGAGCCAACGCACACAATGATTGAAGAACAAGTGTTCGTGTTTTGCCACAGCCAGTCGAACCGATAGTCATTGTGTGAACGTCATCGGTGATACAGCTTATCTGCTCCTTGATTGCTGTTGCATTTCTACCGAGGACTATCCCCGCCTCATCAAAGACATTGCCTTTTATGCCTATGGGCTTTGCATGGTAATACTGTCCGTTGTCAACAGCTTCAGCTCGCCGCAAACCTTCCGCAAGCAGCCGCTTTATTTTATCGTCTGCAAGAAACAACACAACGGCGGGAAATATTCTTGCTTTTTCATCATCGGGCATAAACCACGCAGAACCATGCTGCTTTTGTCCGTAGGGTTTTGGTATCTCAATTTTCGGAGTGACTTGATACATTTCCGCTTGATAGGGTTTGAGAGAGCTAAAAAAGTAGACAAAGCAGACTAACGCCGCCATAGTTTCAAATATCCAGAACAGCTTGCGCGGCTGTTCGGCGGAGAACGCTCCGTCTATCAGCGAAAATATATTGAGGGAGTTCCTCTCTGAAAGGCTCCGGTGAGTGAATGAGTCGTTGATAAGATTTGCAAGGAACAGTGCGGCGAATGTGCCGATAATCACAAACAAGCAGCATAGGAACAGCTTGTGAGAATTGTCCTTTATCAACCGTTTCAACGCACTTTTTAACCGCTGTGGAAACTGTGCAATATCCTCGCGGCAGTTTCTTGTGTTTCGTTTCATAATTCAGCTTCTTCTGTAACGGTTTCCTCTGTCACAACGGTTTCCTTAACGACGGTCTGATTACGCTGTTCATCAACAAATTGGGTTAGCTTACCGACAGCGTTATTGCAGATAAGCGCCTCGTTCATGGAAACGTCATCGCTCTTGTAATCTTCGAGCAGCTTTATTTCGCCGTTACTGCGCTTGACGATGTCTACTGCGCCAACACCGAACCGTCCCCCATAAAGGTGAGCAGCGTCCTTGTGTACGGTGTAATCAACACCGAGCAGAATGAGTATGTGTTCGGGGCTGTGGGCATTTCTCTCCTTGAAAAGTTCCATCGCCTCATCAAGCGACAGTTTTCCGGCGAACGGCTCATAGATTGTTGAGGGTGTCCCACCCGGTTCGTGACTTAACACATAGAATGAAAAATCGCATATCTTTTCTATTGTAACTGCCATTTTGTTTTCCTCCATAAACAGAAAAAGGCACGATTCTTTCTCAAAAATCGTGCCTATAAAAATAGGGCGTAAGTATGCTATACAAACGCCCTTAGTTATTCAGTTGTAAGTTCCCTAATAATTCGGTGCTATTACAGTTCTTCTTCGTCCTCGGAGTGTTCGCAGGACTCAAAGAAATTCTGCTCGGCAAATCTTCCCTGAAGTTCACTGAGCCACTCAGGAGCATAGTCGCCTATTCGCTTTATTTCTCCGTTCAGATATTCCGCTACGCAGACAAAGCCGTTTTCATTGTCATAAAACTGCGCCGAGTCGCAATACGGAAGAATTTTAAGGAGATCGTCAAAGCGGTGAGAAAACCTGCGGATAACGTCCTCGGTGGGAATATCGTGTCCGCCTTTCTGCACACGGTTGGCGATGCGGCGAACACTTTCATCTGCGCTTTCAACCGCAACATAGTATAAACCGATACGGTAATTCAGCTCTCTTGCGGTCTTTATGGTACGCAGCGTTCTGTAACCCGAAAGAGTGGTTTCCTGTGTGAAATTCAGACCGTTTTCAAGGCACATATTTATGCGGCGAACAGCCTCTCTTGCACCATCTATCTTGTTGCCGTTTTTTTGACGGGTTATGCTGTCTGTATCTATAATACTGCCGAGAGAGTCGGTATCTCTTGCGAGAACACCCGTTAAGCTGCTTTTTCCGACTCCGTTAACGCCGGCGATAATGGTATATGTTTTCATCGACGATCACCTTCCTTGTGATTTAGTATAACACATTCGGCGGAGATAGTCAAGCTCCGCAATATTCACGCTGGCAGCAAGTTTTTGCTTGCAAAACCCTATAAGTTCGGCACTTGTGCCGACGAAAAGAGTGCCATCGGTGATTTTTTCTTTCAGTATATAACTATCAGAAAAGTGAGGGTGCGGTGATACGGTTATCCTAGAGGATATCGGTTTGGGTGCTCTCTGCTGCGCTCGGGGACGATTCTGCCGGCTTAGATGATGTCACAGCGGAAGTCTGTGCGCTCTGCGACGATATCGCCGACTCCGAAGAGTCTGTCACCTCGGAAGATGGTGCGCTCCCGCAGGCTGAAAGCATACAAATGAGCATAGCTGATGTCAAAAAAATACATGGTTTTTTCATATTATTATTCTCCTTCTGTCAAGGTAGTGCAATCAATCAAAAAATGTCGATACGTCCTGTTGGTACATAAACTGTTCGTTCTCCGCGTCCCAGTACCAAACCATAAGAGAATTTAGTACCGCCTTTCGGTCGTGCCAAGCTGTTAGTTGACGGATATACCGTGGATATAGTGGTCGCTTTAACCGAAAAAATGAAGTTTGGGTTTACGGTTTATGTTGACGGATTTATCAAAGGTGAATGGTCAATAAATGATTGTGATATCCGCCGCCGGTTCTATTTTGAATCCAAGAAGTCGCTTTTGAAGCAGTCCGAGAAAGCCAAGCTGAAGAAACTCAGAAAAGCTGATCGGGAAAGGATAGAGCAGAGAGCGTCATACTCTGTTTTTCTTCCGTACTGGGGCAGCTTTTCCCGGCTGAAAGCTCACCTTATTAAGAATAACCGGTCGATTGAGTTGATTGAATGCCATTGATGAAAGAAGGTGGTTACATGAAAGTATCAGCATTTTCAGCAAAGTGCAAGTATGAGATCGGCGATATTATCGCCACACCGGACGGAAAGGCGATGCGCATAACAGACATTTGCGCCATGCACTATGTCAAGACCGGGAAGGTCATTTTTACCTATGAGCTGGACAACAGCGGACGTTATGTGTTTCTTTATGAGAATGAATAGCAGATACATTTTTGGGGGCATAGTCCCCCGCCTTAATGCGGCTTCCGGGAACGGAAACGGTTGCAAGCCCGTGTTTAACGCAGAGCAGGGACTATCGAAGAAAGGAGAGTGATTGCATGAAATTCAGGCTTTATGACTACGAGAACGACAGCTCGGTTGATCTGGAGCTTACCGTCAGCCAGTGGAAAGAGCTTCAGACATTCCTCAAAGAGCTGAAGAACCCGTCGGAACAGGACTACAAATCGGTGCTGGACTGCTACAACCGCATTTGCACCGGGCTTCCCCCGGCGACCAGACTGACGGACAAGCGCCGCCGCGCAATAGTCCGGGCGCAGAAGGACGGATACGATTTTGAGCAGGTATTCCGAAAAGTCGCCGCCAGTCCGTTCCTCAACGGCAGGAACAGCCGCAAGTGGCGAGCTAATTTCGATTGAAATGATGCCACCCATGGCGGAGGCTTTCGGGGGTGAGCAGTAATGCTTACACCTAAACAGCTTCAGAACCTGCCGAAAGAGCTTACCGACCTCTACTCTGAGCTGTCCGACTTTATCCTGCGGGACATTGCACGGCGCATTGCCAAGGGCGCGGAAATAACCGACACGGCGGAATACCAGCTGTACCGGGCGCGGTCTTTGGGGCTTTCCGAAAAGGAGATCGCCGCCAAGATCGCCGAGATAAACGGCACTTCCACTGATGTAATCGACAAGCTGATCCGGGACGCTGCGGTGCAGTCCGATGAGTTTGACCGGCGAATGCTTGGCGCTGATGACGGCTCTGCCGTTCCGCTCAAGGATAACGAGCAGCTTCAGAAGCTCATGGCGGCACAGATAACGGAAACCGCTGGTGCTTGCGAAAACCTCACCGGAACGCTGGGCTTTGCTGACCATGATTTCCTCGGACGGGTGTATTACCTTTCAATGACGGATATGTACCGCCGGGAACTGGACGCAGCACACATGAAGGTCGTGACCGGAGCTACCGATTACATGACCGCGATCCGGCAGGCTTGCAACAAACTCGCCGCCAGCGGGGTGCGGACGATAGACTATGAATCTGGTCGCTCTGACCGGGTGGAGGTAGCAGTCCGCCGTGCGCTGATGACGAGCGTTTCTCATATTACGCAGCGGATATCCGAGCAGAACGCAGAGGAATTCGGCGCGGACGGGTGGGAGATCTCGGCGCATTCCGGCGCACGTCCGTCCCATGCGATATATCAGGGACGGCAGTTCCCGAACAGCAAGTACGACAGCATAGTGAAGCCGCTCATTGAGGACTACAACTGCCGGCACTCGGCATTCCCTATTATAATAGGTATATCTGAGCCGGTTTACACCGAGGAGGAACTGCGGAACATAGACCCGCCGCCGTTTACTTATGAGGGGCGCAAATACACCGCCTACGAGGCTCAACAGCAGATGCGGAAGATGGAACGCGCCATGCGCAAGCAGAAAGACCGCTGCATTGTCGCCGACGCTGCCGGGGATAAAGAGGGGTTTACAACAGCTAGTTTAAGGCTAAATCGTCAAAAGTACATTTATGAGGATTTCGCCAAAGCGGCTGATTGTTACACTGAATATGAGCGGACGTTCACTCCGGGATTCTCAAGAAGTTTGGCTGTTAAATCTGGAATTAACGCAGTTAAGAAAGAATATAACATAATCGCCAAAACTCTTGATAAATCTGATGTTCCATCTCTTGACGAATTCAAGAAAATGCTGTATAATAATGGTGATGAATACAAACAGCTTCGCCACCAGTTCAACGAAAAAGTCATCAACAGCGATTACGAGGATATAAAGCATCTGAACGGCTGCCTTAGCGATAAGGTCACTAGGCAATGGTATGTTCTCCATGATAAGAAGATACCTAATTTGATTGACAAAACCAAACCCTTAGAAGATCAGGCAAGACAGGCTCATTCGTTAAGAAATCAGTTCAGAACCAATGCTCGTGATCTTATGCTGAACCAAGATGAAAGAAAGTGGCTGGATATATCACACCCTAATCTGACCTTTGAAGAACAAATCGGTAAGAAGATGTCTGACAAAGGTATGACTAGGGACGAAGCAGTCCTTGATATTCTTGCAACTGCATCAAAGTCAAACAACAAGGTCAATGAAAAATTCAAGCTGTAAGGAGGTAGTTTATGTATAATTACACTATATGCTATAATTTCAGCTATGAATATTTTAAGCGAGCTTGCAAAGCTCTTGAAGAACGCATTCCTAATATTAAAAAGGGGCGTGCTTCACATGATGTTGACGACTCTCGGACGCAGGAATATCTGGCTGACGGAAATCATATTACCGTGTACAATGATTATCCGACTGATGTTGTGTGCATTAAGTCGGACAAAGATATTGAGAAGTATCTCATACAGCAATAAAATCCGCACTCCCAGCAATGGGGGTGCAATTTTATACCCTAAACCAGAAAGGAGCATTCCCATGATGCACAATCGTTATCTCAAAAACCGCTTTGCGGCGGTTGTCGCAATAGCAACGGTGGCAACAATAGCGATGAACGCTTATGCAAACCTGCCGTTCCATGCGCTTGACCCGCCGGACAGTGGTTTCAAAACATACGTCACTGCGATCCAGCGGCGTAAGCACAGATAATCAGCACTCCGAATGGGGTGCTTTTTATATACCTTAAATCATTTTTTACAGGAGGTTTTACACATGGAAAAACTTTTAAAACTCATTCAGAAGCTCGGTATAGAGCTGACCGCAGACCAGACCAAGCAGATCAAGGAGGTCATCGGCAAGGAATTCGTTCCCGCCGAAGCTGCCGCCGCCGACAAGACCAAGCTGGAGGATCTGACTAAGCAGCTCGCCGAACGCGACAAGGATCTGACGAAGCTGAGATCCGAAAACAAGTCCGAGGAGCTTCAGAAGCAGCTCGATGATCTGAACACAAAGTACAAGAACGACACCGAAGCCCTCAACTCAAAGCTGGCGGCGCAGGAAACCGAGTTCGCTGCGGAAAAGCTGTTCAGCGGCTACAAGTTCGCCAGCGAGCGTGTCCGCAAGTCCGTGCTGGAGGAGTTCAAGGGCAAGGGCTTCAAGCTGGAGAACGGTACATTCCTCGGCGGCAAGGAGTACCTTGAGGAGCTGAAAAAGTTTGTACGATAATTCCTACGGAAATATGAGGACTTTCACAGCAAGCGGATATGCTACTGATGGGGAACAGTATAAATGCTGGATGGTCGATGCTTACGGAGTTGGTATAAACGGCAGCATTGGCGGTGTGTTTACTCGTTCAGATGACGTATATCACGTCTTAACAATGACTCAAAAGAACAATGTCGTTAGTCTATATATTGACGGGATTAAGACTGACAAGGACTAAACTTTGAATTATCGTTATGGTGATTATTGGGGGCTGAATTGCATTGCAAACAACAGCGGAAACGCTACCACTTTCAGCGGAGTAACTGCATTTATTAAGATGTTCGCAATAGGTCGCACACCACACACCGCCGAGCAGATAGCCGCAAACACCGCATGGCTGAAAAAATACTATAACATATAATTTATCTTCACAGGAGGTGACCGGAGTGAATGAAAATAGTGGATAATCTCCTTCAGCCTGCCAGAGAGCAGGAGTTGGCGGCTCAGGCGTGTATCAGCCACATATCCCGGCTTCAACGTATAATTGATCGATTCGCTTCATGTGAAGGCAGCAACCGCGAAGTGATGATCGAAACGCTGGATAAGCTCCGGGAAGCCGAGGAGCAGCTAAACAGGCATATTGACCGTCTGGTAGATTACCGAGAAAAGGCTCTGAAATATCTTGAAAAGCTGACCGGCGAGGAATATGCCGTTATTTACAGATACTACATCAAGGGCGAAAACTGGCAGAAAATCGCTGCTGAAACTTTTATGAGCGAGCGCAGAGTATATCTACTGAGGTCATCAGCCCTTAATATACTTGAAACATTCTATGAACAGGAGGGTAATAATTGAAGATCATAGACAAAATCATATCCAAGAACCGGTATAACCGGATAGGACTTGCAAGCACTCCGAAGCGGATCTGCGTGCATTACACTGGGCAGGCGGGGACAGGCGCAGACAGGCTGGCGCTGTATTACGCTAATGTTGCGGCTGGAATGTTTCCGGATAAGCCGAACAGTTGGACGAGTACTCAGTACATAGTCGGTCTGAATGGCGAGGTCGTCCGCATCGTTCCGGACAATGAGATCTCTTATGCAGCTTCCTGACACAATGACGGCACGCTGCACATCGAAGTCTGCTACAAGCAGAACAGCGGCGAGTTTGAACAGGCAAGGCTGAGGCTAGTGCTTCCAAGTCTGAATAATCAATACATACACAATATTTAAACCAGATTTTACCCGTGTAAAAATGTGATTTAAGTGAGATTTCAGATTGTTTGAGAAAACTGCATTAATTTGTGCAAATCTCACAAATTATCAGCTATTTTTCAACAGGAACAGCAAATTTGGTTGAAATATGTCGCTTTTCTCTGGATTGTTCAAGAAAAAACGGCTCTATAAAGCCATTTAAACGAATATTTAAGCCGCCGATTTTTAAAGTATCGGCGGCTATTTTTTTGCAATTTGCTTGTCAATTTTTTGCGTTTTGCGTGGCAGACAACAGCAGCAGACGGCTGCCGGACACAAAATCGACTTGCAGTATAAAGTTTTCCAAGGGGGTTACCGCTGAAATATATTTTCGTTCCACAATAATTCTCCTCCGATATTTATTGATCCTTTAAAAGGCAATAAAAAATCCACTGTACAATATTGTACAATGGATTTTATGAAATTAAAATTAACCAAAGGTTAGGTTTTTTGTAAAAATAGTTCGGCAAGCTGCTTTCTCTTGGTTCGTGTGTCGCCCTCAATATGAAGCTTGGAATATATCTGATTTACATACTGCTTGACGCTGCCCTCGGAGAGAAACAACCTTTCTGCGATCTCACGGTTAGAAAGCCGCTGCGACATCATCTCTACAATCTCAAATTCCCGCTGCGTCAGCACATCGAACACAGCCGGACGGGTGTATGCCGCTTTTTGTGATTTTGTTGCTTCGCCAAGCTCGATAATCCTCGCAATGAGGTCACTCTTATTTTTCCGCGCCAGTATCGGCTGCAAGCGGTCGTAGTTCTCCACAAACGGTATCACAAAGCCGTCCGGTTCGGCATCGGAAAGCGCCCTTGAGAGCCACTCGCTCGCTTCCTCGGATTTTCCCAGCATTTCATACGCCACAGCGGTCTGAAGGCGGATATGCAGTGCGACCAGCGCATAGTACATTGCTTCGCACACGGCAAGCTGACCCGTGCTGCGCCCGATAACCTTTGCATAAGCGCCCTGCGCAAGGTACACCTGATTTTCGATCATCTCCATCATTGGCTTGCCCTGTGCCTGGAAGTTGATAGTGGAAAGCTGATGCTCGGCAAAAACGGCAGGGATCTGTTCCGGCTCACCCAGCAGGGCGTAGTAGTAGGCAGCGGTGGCGCTCCAGATATTCACCCATGTTGCGTTATGCAGCCTCAGCAGTTCTACACGGCGTTCCTCAAAGGAATATCGCTGCTCTACATCAGTACACAGGGAAAGCCGCCATGCGAGGAAGTCACAGCAAAGCGCCATGTTCACCTGCCCGTTCCCCTCGATCTGAGCATAAACGCTTTCCAATTCGATGTGCGCGTCCGTGAAGCGCCCCTGCTGAAAGGCTGCCTCTGCACGCATGATTTTTTCTGCGCCCTGCCCATGACCGTTTGTAATTTTATAATAGTGGGGCATACACTCGTCCATCTCTGCAAGCTCGCTTTGCAGCTCCCCCGGCGCGCGGTAAAACATCATCAGGACTGACGGTGAGCCAAATGGCCAGCCGCCGCTATTGTGAATGCTGATCGCAGGACGCGACATCTGCGCGCTGGCGCTGCGGTGCAGACGGCTCATGGCGCTGATGTCGTTATAGCACAGGAAGCTCATGATCAGGTCGCTCTCACCCAGCAGGTCGCCGCGCTCCTTTGCGGACATATTCGGGTGCTCCTCGATTGCAGCCATCAAAATGGCTTTCATTTCCAGCATTCTGGGAATCAGCCTCCAGTAGAACATACAGCGCATCAGCACTAAAATTGACAGCGGATGCTCTTTCAGCACGGAAACAGGGCAGGCTTCAATATCGGCGAGAATGATCTGCGGATCAAGCGAGGAGAGCAGAATACCCGCGTCTTTTTGTATCACGCGCAGCAGGGCGTCATAATCTCCATTCTGCCGGTAAAATGCAATGGCATGCAGATATTGTCCGCTGTTTTCATACCACGATCCGAAGCGTTCCAGATAGAACGACTGTTTTTCCTTTTCCAGCATCAGGAATGTGCGCTCGGCGCATTCCTTCATCATGTGGTGAAAGCGGAAAGTCACGCCGTCCGGCAGACATTTGACAAATGCGTTTTGCTCGGTCAATACGCAAAGGAGCTTTTCCGCGTCGTCGTCCCCTGTGACGAAGCGCGCCATTTCCACGGTAAACTCATCGGCAAGCCCCATTACCGCCAGAAACTCCTGCTGCTTTTCGGGCAGCGGGTCAATCATAGCGGCGGTGAACGTGGTATAGATGTCGGAATCGTGCTCGGGCAGCGTTCCGCGTTCGGTGAGCGTCAGCAGGTTCAGATATACTGCGGAAAACCAACCCTCGCTGGAGTAAAGCAGGGCTTCTACCTGCGAATCGGAAAGCTCTGTGCCGCAGCGGTGAGCATAAACGGCAAGCTCCGTGTGGTTCAGCCGCAGGTGCTCCGTGCCGATACGGTAAACCCTGCCCCCCAGCCGAAGGGTTTCTGCGGCGGGAAGAAAACGGTCGCGGCTTGCAACGATAAGGTGTACATTACCCGGCATACGGTTTGCAAGAGTGCAGAGAAAATCAGAAACGCGACTGTCCGTCAACAGGTGAAAATCGTCAATAAAGATATAGCAGGCAGTTTCTCCTGCCAGTTCATGGCAGAGTTCGTCTGCAAGCAGTCCCCCTCCTGCGGCGTCCGTGGGGCAGGTATAGTCCCGCAGGAAGTCAAAGCCCACCCGTGCAAAGGCGTCCTGCACGCTTTTCCAGAAGATCGCAAGATTGTCGGAATATACGCTGATACGAACAACTCGCAGAGAATGCGCCTTTGCCTGCTGCTCCAGATACCAGTTCACCGCCGTTGTTTTGCCATAACCCATAGGTGCCACCACTGTGGTCAGGGCGCAGCGAGAGATAGGCCGCAGACATTCCTGCAGCCGCTCGGATATGTAAATGGTATTCAGGTTCCATTTTGGTTTTGGCATGACGTACACCTCCAACTTACTCAAAATTATATCACATTCTAGAATATAAATCAATATTTCTTCATAAAAATAAAGTTCCTATGAGCTATGGGAAAAGATATTCAAACTTGTAACAAGAATACCGTCTTGGGCGACCGAGGCGGTAATTTTATGCGATAAATTGCTTGACGAGTTAACCGACACCCAAACAGCCGCAAGCCACCTTTGAAAGAATTAACGGCTTAGCAGTTTAATATTGAAATTATTGGTTGATTGTGATATAATAAACTCATCGACATATCGGAATTTGAAAAGGAGAATACTTATGATTTTAGAAACAGAAAGGCTGATTCTTCGCAGGTTTTCAGCTGGTGATTTGAGTGACTTGTTTGAATATTTATCAGATGAAGAAGTGGTTAAATTTGAGCCGTATAAGGTAATGAGTTTGGAAGAAACAAAGAATAATCTGAAATGGCGGATCGAAACAGACGAAATGATCGCAGTGGAGTTAAAGGAGAGCCAAAAAGTGATTGGCAATATCTATCTTGGAAAAAGAGATTTCAATTCACTTGAAATAGGATATGTATTTAATCGCAAATTTTGGGGAAAAGGATACGCAAAAGAAGGTTGTGCAGCAATAATTCAATTCTCTTTCAATAATGGTATCCATAGAATATTTGCAGAATGTGATCCCGACAATATAAATTCCTGGAGATTTCTGGAATCTATCGGATTTGAAAAAGAAGCACATTTAAAACAAAATGTTTACTTTTGGACAGATGAACAAGGAAATCCTATCTGGAAAGACACTTACATATATTCAAAATTGAATTTATAATGGCATTTTGGCATATCAAAAGCAACGCAGTTCAGATCATTTACAATCCTCAGGCAGATACAGGAGATAGTCGCAAGCAACACCGATATAGAGGTATGAAATCTGGTATCGGAATGGTAAGCAACTTAGCAGAATATCAGAAAGGGATATGGTGATCCTTTGCCCTGCGGACAGGTAATGCGGTTTCCCTGTCATTTTAATACGTTTTTAAATAGGTTTTGTGCAAAATGACCATTTTTTTTAACTAAATTCTACACATAAAAAAATTTGAGGAATTGATTTTTGAAAAATAATGTGTTAAAATAATATATATCGTATGTTCCTATACGATAAATCTACAACAGGAGGCTACAACATGGCATTAAAGAAAAGTGCTGTTCCCTTTTCGGGAACTGCCGAGCAGGAAGAGCGGCTTCGTGCGGTGATCGCTGAGCATAAGGATGATCCCGGTGCGCTTATGCCTATTCTCCAGAAAGCTCAGGACATTTACGGTTATCTTCCCATTGAGGTTCAGACCATAATAGCGGAAGCCTTGGAAATACCGCTTGAAAAGGTGTACGGAACCGTTACGTTTTACGCCCAGTTCTCCATTAACCCAAAGGGAAAATACAGAATATCCGTTTGTCTGGGAACAGCTTGTTATGTCAAAGGGGCGGGCGACATCTTCAACAAATTTCAGGAACGACTCGGTATCGGAAACGGCGAGATCACTCCCGACGGTAAATTCTCGCTTGATGCGTGCCGCTGTATAGGCGCGTGTGGTTTGGCTCCCGTTATTATGGTCAACGACGACGTTTACGGAAAGCTTACCGTGGACGATGTGGATAAGATACTGGAGAAGTATAAATGATAATACATAGAGGGCATCTCTAGAAACTCTTTCATGACAGCTTTTCAACGGTCTGTATCATCCAGATGTGAGGTTTTGTGCTTTGCGTAAGATACAGGTCATATACGAGGAGCTGTTCGTGTTTCGATTTTAGGGATACCCTAGAAAGGGAAATCCGACTATGGATAGAATTAACACATTAGATCAACTTAACACTGTCAAAGCCAAAGCCGCTGAGGTCGTAAAGGTTCGCGTTGATGGCAATGCAGGCGATGTTAGGGACGTTTTGGTCTGCGGCGGTACAGGCTGTACCTCCTCCGGCTCTATGAAGATAATCGAAAAGCTTGAGGAAGAGATTAGGCTTCAGGGACTTGAGGGCAAAGTTAACGTCATTAAAACCGGCTGTTTCGGTTTGTGTGCTTTGGGTCCCATTATGATTGTATACCCTGAGGGTACGTTTTACTCAAAAATGGAATTGTCGCACGTTCCCGAGATCGTTGAAAGTCACCTTAAGAACGGTGTTCCCGTCAAGAAATATCTCTATGCGGAAACCGTTGACAACGACACGATCAAGTCGCTGAACGAAACGAAATTCTACGCGCATCAGCACCGCGTGGCGCTTCGCAACTGCGGACTTATCTCACCGGAGCATATTGAGGAATACATAGCGCGCGACGGCTATCAGGCGCTCTATAAGGTACTTACGTCAATGTCGCAGGACGATGTTATCGACGTTATGCTGAAATCGGGACTTCGCGGACGCGGCGGCGCGGGATTCCCCACAGGACGCAAATGGCAGTTCGCAAAGGCTTCCGTAAGCGACCAAAAGTACGTTTGCTGCAATGCCGACGAGGGAGACCCCGGCGCATTTATGGATCGTTCCGTGCTTGAGGGCGATCCGCACAGCGTTATTGAGGCTATGGCGATAGCAGGCTACACTATCGGCGCAAATCAAGGTTACATATATGTCCGTGCGGAGTATCCGATAGCCGTTGAGCGCCTGACCATCGCAATAAAGCAGGCGGAAGAAGCGGGAATGCTTGGCGATAACATTTTTGGCACGGGATTCTCGTTCCGTCTTGGCTTAAGACTCGGAGCGGGCGCGTTTGTATGTGGTGAGGAAACCGCGCTTATGTCCTCTATTGAGGGCAATCGCGGCGAGCCGAGAGTCCGTCCTCCGTTCCCCGCCGTAAAGGGCTTGTTTGCAAAGCCTACTATCCTCAACAATGTTGAAACATACGCGAATGTCTGTCAGATCATTCTGAACGGACCAGAATGGTTCGCTTCAATGGGTACGGAGAAATCCAAGGGTACAAAGGTATTTGCGCTCGGCGGCAAGATTCACAATACTGGACTTGTTGAAGTTCCTATGGGAACAACGCTTCGCACGGTTATTGAGGACATTGGCGGCGGTATTCCGAACGGCAAAAAGTTCAAGGCGGCTCAGACGGGAGGACCTTCTGGCGGCTGTATTCCTGCTGAACATCTGGATATCCCGATTGATTATGATAACCTTATCTCGATCGGCTCTATGATGGGTTCGGGAGGACTTATCGTAATGGACGAGGACAACTGTATGGTGGATATCGCCAAGTTCTTCCTCGAATTCACCGTTGACGAGAGCTGCGGCAAATGTACTGCCTGTCGTATAGGAACCAAGAGAATGTATGAGATACTCACCAAGATCACCGAAGGAAAGGCGGAAATGGAGGATCTCGACAAGCTCGAAGAACTTTGCTATTATATAAAGGACAACGCGCTTTGCGGACTTGGACAAACCGCTCCAAACCCGGTTTTGTCAACTATGCGCTACTTTAAGGATGAATATATAGCTCATGTTAGGGATAAAAGATGCCCAGCCGGCGTCTGCAAGAGCTTGCTTTCGTATAAGATTGATCCCACGCTGTGCAAGGGCTGCTCGCTGTGTGCTAAGAAATGCCCCGTGGAAGCTATCAGCGGCGAGGTGAAAAAACCATTCAGCATTGATACAAGCAAGTGCATCAAGTGCGGTCTCTGCGCGTCCAACTGTAAGTTCGGCGCAATCAGTAAGTCGTAATTCGCCATGGAATTTGCAGATTTAAATAAGGAGAAGAATATGGTTAATATAAAAATTAACGGCAGGGATTATTCCGTTCCCGAGGGTAGCACCATCCTGGAGGCGGCGCGGTACGCGGGAATAAAGATCCCAACGTTGTGTTACTTAAAAGAGATCAACGAGATTGGCGCGTGCCGTATCTGCGTTGTTGAAGTCAAGGGCGCGAGAACGCTTGTTGCGTCCTGCGTTTATCCCGTAAACGAGGGAATGGAGATCGTCACTAACTCTCCTAAGGTTATCGCGAGCCGCAAGAACACTCTTGAGCTTATCGTCTCCAATCACAAGAAGGAGTGTTTGTCCTGCAAGAGAAGCGGCAACTGCGAGCTTCAGACTCTGTGCAATGAATACGGCATTGACGAGAATAAGTTCGCGGGCGAAAACCCTTCCGTGGTGATCGACGATTCCGCCGCGCATATGTACCGCGACAACTCAAAGTGCATACTCTGCCGCCGCTGCGTTGCCGCTTGCGGGGCTGTCCAGGGAATAGGCGTTATCGGCGCGAATGAGCGCGGATTTGCAACTCAGATTGCGTCCGCATTTGATATGAACCTTGCGGACACCGCCTGCGTTTCCTGCGGACAGTGCATTGTTGCTTGTCCGACAGGTGCTCTCGGTGAGAAGGATGACACTGACAAACTGCTGGAGGCTCTTTCCGACCCGACAAAGACGGTCGTTGTTCAGCCTGCTCCTGCTGTCCGTGCATCTCTCGGCGAGGCGTTCGGCTATCCGATAGGAACAAATGTTGAAGGCAAGATGTATGCGGCTTTGCGCAGACTTGGCTTTGATAAGGTGTTCGACACTAACTTCTCGGCGGATCTCACCATTATGGAGGAAGCGCACGAGTTCCTTGACAGAATGCAGAACGGCGGCACATTGCCAATGATCACGTCCTGCTCTCCCGGCTGGGTGCGTTACTGCGAGAACTATTTCCCGGAGTTTATCCCGAATTTGTCAACCTGTAAATCGCCGCAGCAGATGTTTGGCGCGATCGTCAAGACATATTACGCGCAGAAGCTCGGTCTGAACCCGGATGATGTTGTTTCCGTTTCGGTTATGCCGTGTACCGCGAAGAAGTTCGAGAAGGATCGCGAGGATCAGGCAGCGGCGGGAGTTCCCGATGTGGACATTTCAATCACCACGAGAGAGCTGGCGCGGCTTATCGAGAAGGAGGGCATTATGTTCCGCGATCTTCCTGACGAGCAGCCCGATTCTCCGCTTGGTACATATACGGGCGCGGCAGTTATCTTCGGCGCAACGGGTGGAGTTATGGAAGCGGCTCTGCGTACGGCAGCATGGAAGCTCACCGGCGAGAACAACGATGCTCCTGTTGATTTCAAAGAGGTGCGTGGCGTTGAGGGTATCAAGGAAGCGAAGTACAACGTTGGCGGCAAGACCGTAAGGGTCGCAGTCGCAAGCGGCTTGGCAAACGCGAAAACGCTTCTCAAGAGGATCAAATCGGGAGAAGCAAGCTACGATTTCATTGAGATTATGGCTTGTCCCGGAGGCTGTGTAAACGGCGGCGGACAAATAATCCAGCCTGCAAGCGTCCGCAACTTCACGGATATTCGCGCGGAACGGGCAAAGGTACTTTACGGCATTGATGAAAAATGCACACTGCGCCGTTCTCATGAAAATCCCGATATACAAGCGCTATACAAGGAGTTCTTAGGCGAACCCAATTCTCACAAGGCGCACGAGATACTTCACACAAGCTATAAAGCGCAGAATCTGTACAGATGAAAAATAACGTCCGGCACATGAAAAGCGTGTAGAGGTGTTCGGCTATGCCACGGCGCCGATGAAACTCTTGGGACACGCTGATTAAAGCGAAGCGTATCAAAATCAGCCGCGTGAGTTAGCTCGTTTGAACGGGGCGATTTTGATTTAATCAGCGTTTCCCTTGTATAGTTGCTTTCTGTCCGGGGTCTTGCAGATTACAACACTAGCTCCCCAGTTTACGCTGGGGAGCTTTTGTCGTTTGATTTAAGGGGGATTTGCTAAAATATAACTGAGCCACGAAAAGTATTTAGTGTATAATAGAAGGAAAGGATACACGGGAGGAAAACATGGTTGTTTCTTTCATTAAAAGTAGCTTACTTTTATCTTCTTGCCCATTTTTTTAAGACATTCCGCAAGCTCGCCTACAAGCTGCATTTTGATATTGAAGTTTATGGGCAGGTTGGGGTTCTGGTGAGCGGGGTTAATCGCCCTGCCAACGTAGAAATTTATGTCGGTTGCTTCCTCGAACAGGAGTCTTGCAATCTTGGAAGCGCCGTCCTTCTTGTAGCTCCATTGTGTGTAGCTTTCGTTGTCCTCAAGATAGTTCTGGGCGTATTTTAGTACCTTGTTTATGGTGATAACGCCCTCTGTTACAAGGTCAACCCCCTCGATTTCCGCAGTGGGCGGTATTTCGGGGTCGTAAAAGTCAAGACAGGGCTTTATGGGCTTTTGGAGATATTCCGCCGCAATAGTAGAGGTTGATCCGCCGCAGACAATGTGCTTGCCCTCCTTTGAGAAGAACAGCGACATCATCTTGTTGCAGTCGTTCCTGTCCACAGGCGGGCCTATCAGCAGGTTCATAGGCTCTCTCTTGCGTATCTTTACGGTGCAGACCGTTGTATCGTCTCCCGGTTCGCCGCCGTAAAGCTCATTGCAGTGGTCGGTAAGTATGGTGGTAAGGGTTTTTGCGGTAAAGCCTACGTCCGCCAGAGCCTCCATATACTCGATAACGTCCTTTCTGAGCCAGCCGAAGTTAAGCTTATTACCAACTCCCGCGTGAATAACGCCGTCGCTCAGCGCAATAAAAACATCGTTTTCGCAAAGGTCGATTTTCGATTGTAGGATTTTCTTTCCGCCGATATTAAGCTCGGTGGTTGGGATTTCAACGTTCTTACCCCCACGAAGCAGTATTACCTCCGGGTTATCATAGCAGATTATTTCCGCCGTTTCGTTGTTAACAAGTCTTATAATTGTAAAGGTTGAGTAGGCAACTCCACGAACGCTGCAAACGGGGAGAGTTCCCGCAATTGTATTAACGCACTCGTCAAGGCTTATTCCCGCGGCGGTCATGGTGGAAATTATCTTGGAGGTGAGGGTGGAGAGAATACATGCTTTAACGCCGCTTCCAAGACCATCTGCAAGCACAATAACCTGTGAGCCGTCCTCCTGCTCGATTACGTCGATATGGTCGCCGCAGAGCTGCTCGCCGTGCTTTATAAGACTTCTGTAACCTATATCTGCACAAAGATTATTCATCGCTTATCGACTCCTTGAGCTTAGTAAGAGCAATTTTCGTTTCAGCAACGGTTTCGCCTAAGAGAGAAGCAATTTCCTGTACAACTCTCATCTGCTTGTCAACAACCTTGTCGGCAATTTCAATCGTCTGCTTGCTGATATATTCCTTTCTGCCCCTTTCCGTTTCCTCGTCTGTTACGTCTCGCATAATGCACATAATTATCTTGTACTCCCTGTCGTAGGTAATGGTCTGCTCAACGTATCTTCTGTACTCCGCAAGATATGTGCGCTTTTCTCTTATGCTAATTCCCGTGTTCTTTACGTCCATAAAGGGCTTGGGGTCGAGAATACGCACAACCTGCTCGCCCAGAACGTCGGAAGCGCTTCGCAGGTTCATTATAGACAGAGCCGCCTTGTTGATCTGCTGCACCTCAAGGCTTTCGTTAAGGACGATAACCGCATTCGGTGTGTTGCTGATGATATTGTCGGAGAAGCTTTCCGCCTTTTCCTTTAAGAAGGGCAGGCACATTGAAACGTCAGCCTTTCCCTTATAGATAGCAACCGCCTTATCGCGGCAGGTATTATATCCGCAGGAGCCGCAGTTAAGCTCTTGTTCGGGTCTTGTCTTGCCCATGCGGTGGAGGATTTCGGTAATTTCTTGCTCTGTGGGCTGAACGGAGTTGTTGGGTATAACCGTAAAGCCCTTATGCAGGCTTTCCTTTTCGGAAAGGCTTATTGGCGCGTCCTCGGTTCCTGCATAGTTTTCAACTTTAAGCATGTTGCCTACGGGTTTTCTTCTGTTTTCCATAGCAGGTCCCTCAACGCAGCTGCCCTTGCATATCGACATTTCTATAAAGCAGCCGTTGTAGTCGCCGGAAGCAATATCCTTTAATACCTCAATGCAGTGCTCCGCGCCGCTTACCGCAATATATTTGTAGCCTGTTTCAGCTGCGGGCTTCATTGTGCGGAGAATACCGCCCTCAACGGGATAAAGCCTTGAAATATGCTTGTTTACGTCGTCGGGGATATTTTCGATTTCAATATTTTCCCGCTTTAACCATGCCGTAAGCTCCTCGAAGGTAAGAACTGCGTCAACAATTCCTCCCGAGCGCTCCGCCTCGTCCTTTTTGGAGATGCAGGGCCCGATAAATACAGTTTTTGCGCCGTTATAACGGGTCTTTATGTTCTGGCAGTGCGCCGCCATGGGCGAAAGCACGTTTGCGTAGTATTTAAGCGCTTCGGGGTAGTATTTCTGAATAAGCAGGGAGACCGAGTGGCAGCAGGAGGAGATAAGCATGGAAGGCTTTTCCTCCTCTAGTATTCTGTTATACTCCCGGCTTACAAGCGCTGCGCCCAAAGAGGCTTCCTCTGCGGCGGTAAAGCCCAGCTTTTTAAGCGCCGCCTCAAGAGAAGCAATATTGCAGCCGTATTCCGCCGCAAAGGAGGGCGCGATACTTGCAACAACGGGAGCGCTGTCGTTAAGCATAACCCTTACTCTCTCGGTTGAGTCGGTTATTTCCTTTGCGTTCTGTGGGCATACAACGAAACATTGTCCGCAGAGAATACACTCGTCTCCTACGATATGCGCCTGATTACCAGAAAAACGAATTGACTTTACGGGGCAGTGGCGTATGCATTTATAGCAGTTTTTACAGTTGGTTTTTTTGAGCCGTAAGAATTCACTCATTATGTATCAAGTCCTTTCAATTGCAATACATTATATATCAGCATTTCGGAAGTACTTCCGTTTCAAAGAAGCTTTCCGTTGTTTCGGGGGAGAGGGAGTAAACCTGTCCGTCAAGGGTTACGCATACGCCTTTCTGACAGTTGGACATACAAAAGGTTCCGCTGAGTTCGATTTTTTCCGAAAGATTGTTCTGTGCGATAAGAGCCTGGAGCGTTTCAACAACCTGTCTTGAGCCTTTAAGGTGGCAGGAACTTCCGATACATACGGTAATTTTCATTTTGTTATTCCTTTCGTCGTTAGCCTGTTGTATTATCGTGACGCCGTTCAAAAAACGCCTTTTTGTCGTGTTCCAGAGCGTCAACCGAGTCTTCGACCTACCTTTTATATTGTAATAAAGTAAATAATATATGTAAAATGCTTAATAGATATAGCAACTATATAATTATTACATAGCAAAAGCAGAACAGAAAAATCCCTTATTATATCTATTTCCAATGCGTCAGCCAAAACTATAACTTTTTTGCAAAATCACAGCTTATAATTGAAACGCTTTCATTATTCAGTTGTCAAATAGACAGGGAGGTGATGATATGAACAACGAGCTTGACGAAATATACCGCCTGTACGCAGGAGATGTTTACCGCTTCGCGCTTAGGCTCTGCCGCAGCGAAGCGCTGGCGCAGGACATAGTTCAGGACACCATGCTGAAGGCGGTCAAGTCGATAGACAAATTTGACGGAAAATGCTCGCTGAAAACATATCTGTGCACCATCGCGCGAAATCTGTATTTCAATCACCTGAGGCGCGCTGACAACCGAAATCTTCCCCTGGACGAAGCAATTGATGTTTCATCAGAAATATCCGTTGAACAGCGTACTATGGACAAGCTCCGTGCGCAGCAGGTACACAAGGCGCTGCACCGGCTTGATGAGCCGTACAAGGAGGTATTTACGCTGCGGGTCTTTGCAGAGCTGAAATACAGCGAAATAGGCGCGTTGTTCGGGAAAACGGACAGTTGGGCGCGGGTGATTTACTTCCGCGCAAAGGAGAAAATTCTTGCCATAATTGAAAAGGAGGACAGGAATGGATATGAATAACATAACCTGCGAGGTAGCAAAAGACCTTATTCCCTTGTACAGTGAGGGGCTATGCAGCGAGGAAAGCAGACTTGCGGTAAAAAATCATCTTGCAGAATGCGAAAGCTGCCGCAGGCTTCTGGAAATGCCCGTTGAGCAGGAGCAGATAACAAACCTGCCCGGAGAAAAGAACGTATTCAGAAAGCTGAATAAAAAAATGAAGCACCGCAAGGCGTTGATAATCTTTTTGAGTATCGTTCTGGCGCTGATATTGGCAGCAGTGGGTTATCTCAGCGTTGGGCAGATAGTCAAGGGCATGGGTATGTTCAGCTTTGAAACTATCGCGCAGTCTGCCGAAGCGAGAAAGGTGGTAAATTATATTCTGGACAGAGATTTCAGAGGGTATGTTGACGCGATATACGACGGCGGGCTTCGTTCACACAAAGACCCGGATGCCTATGAGAAGATACAGCAGAAAAAAGCGGACGAGCTTTCGCAGGCGTATGAAGCCGCATTCGGAAATGCACAAGCAGAGAAAGTTTATGTTTACTCCCAATACGACCGCCTTAACGAAACAAATGCGTATTATATCCGAACATACTGCCTTATCAGATACAATGAAGGCTCTGTTTTGGGCTTCGCGCTGACTAAAAGCTATGACAACCGCTTTGCGGCAGATATAGGGGAGTTGGCAACTCATGACTTAGAAGCCGGAACAGCGTTTGATACCTGCTTTGCAATGATAAACAACATGAACGGCAGGGACGAAAAATGGACAAAACAATTCCTTGCGAACGTTATGCTGACAGACAGTCAAGTCCAAGAGGATATAGAATCAAAAGTGAATTCTATTGTAAATAAATTTGCTCCTGAATACAAGGAAGCTGTGGAAACCTCAGTTACCGAATTCTACAAAACAGGTTACGCCGTTACTGATTGCATATTTACCGAGGACGATTACGATGAGAACATCAACCGTTATTTCGATATGTACCTTACCGCCGAGGACGAACAGGGAACGGCGGTCATGACGGCAAGGGTATACCGCGGCTATGATGGATTTATCAAACCGGACAGCGTCACAGTTTTCAGAAACGGCTGTTCCGATGAGCTTGCTGAGGGCCTAGAGCGATTTTTCGGATAAACCTCTCGCTTTCTTTTTGGACTATTTTAGTGATGATCAGACCGCCTTGGGAAACCGAGGCGGTATTTGCTTTATGTCTGAGGTAAGACCAAGTAACCTTGTTCTACCAAAGAGCGCCAGTAATGATCTTTCATGCCCTTGAAATGCAACACGGGTCAGACTCCGCGGGTACTTGACAATTGTTCTCTGATGAGGTATAATATAATATATGTGCCCGGTAAATATCACCACGATTTCTGCCGGGATCAAGACTTACAGGATATTCAGCCGCGGGCAGCAGCAATTTTTATGAATAATTGCGCGCCGTCGGTCAAATATAGAAACAGGTAATAAATTGCAGTTAATATATATCAGCTAAGCACCCAGAAAAAATATTGTTTCCCGGAGCGTTCCGGGGAGAAAACAGATGACCTCAGGTCTTTCCGGCTTCATTTGCCGTGCAGACCGGGTCTGTTCCGCATTGTCATTTCACTCACAGGATAGCGGGAAAACGGCGCCGCCATGCCGTAATTCCGTCATCGCACGCAGCCGTCGGCGAATTTCATTTAACTTTCCGTCGGACTGCCCGTACTTATTCATCTGCGGACGTTTACTTAAAAAAATATATATACTCTGTATGTTTGGTTTTCCGCAGGGAATTTGCGGGATTTCTGCGCTCAGTTTGCAGCGCAGCCGCAGGGATATGTTTTTCTGCATCAGAGAAAGGATCAAATTAAATGGGATTATTAACCAACAACAAGCTTCTTACTGAAACGGAAAATATTACACCTAAGGGCAGGCAGGAGCGCGTTCAGCCTGCGGTTCAGAACGATGCGCGCGGCGAGAAGAAATACCGCGCCCGGTTCGCTCCGGTGAAGAAGAACGAATCCAAGACCGCCAGAAGCAGTCAGGATCGCACCAGACGCGAGGTTCGCGACTACAACGACAGCCGACCCGCACAGCGTCCCGCTCCGAAAAAGCCGAGGGAGATCCGCTATGCTCCGGTGAAATTCACTGCGCTGGGCGGACTTAACGAGATCGGAAAAAACCTCTATGTTTATGAGTGCAGCAACGATATGTTCATCGTTGACTGCGGACTTGCGTTCCCGGACGAGGAAATGCCCGGCGTTGACCTCGTTGTGCCGGATTTCACCTACCTTGAGAAGAATAAGGAGCGTCTGCGGGGAATCGTCATCACCCACGGTCATGAGGATCACATCGGCGCTCTGCCGTACCTGCTCAAGAAGATAAACGCGCCGATCTACGGAACACGACTCACCCTCGGTCTTGTCGAGGGAAAGCTCAAGGAGCACAACCTGCTGTCGCAGGCGTCCCTGAACGTGGTTGAGCCTCGGCAGAATGTCCGCATGGGCTGTATGTCGGTGGAATTTATCCGTGTGAATCACTCCATTCCTGACGCGTGTGCGCTGGCTATCCACACCCCTGCCGGAGTTATCGTACACACCGGCGACTTCAAGGTGGACTACACCCCGATCGAGGGCGGTATCATCGACCTTGCGCGCTTCGGAGAGCTGGGCAACCGCGGAGTTCTCGCACTCATGTCCGAGAGCACAAATGCCGAGCGTCCCGGCTACACCAAATCCGAGCGTTCTGTCGGCGAGAGCTTCAAAAATCTGTTCAATTCCGCGGAGGGAAAGCGAATTATCATCGCGACATTCTCCAGCAATATCCACAGGATCCAGCAGATAATAGATCAGGCTATCGAGCACGGCAGAAAGGTAGCCGTTTCCGGCAGAAGTATGCAGAATGTTATCTCCAAGGCGGTGGAGCTGAATTATATCAAAGTCCCTGAGGACGTGCTTATTGACATCGAGGACGTGAATAAGTACCCGCCGGAAAATCTCGTTATCTGCACTACCGGAAGTCAGGGCGAGCCGCTTTCGGCGCTCTCCAGAATGTCCAGCGGCGACCACAGGCAGGTGACTATCACCCCCAATGACTTCATTGTTATCTCCGCGACTCCGATCCCCGGCAACGAAAAGCTGGTGACAAAGGTCGTAAACGAGCTGATGAAGCAGGGCGCTGAGGTAATCTACGAGTCAATGTACGAGGTACACGTTTCCGGTCATGCTTGTCAGGACGAGCTGAAGCTCATGATATCGCTGACAAAGCCGAAGTTCTTTATTCCTATCCACGGCGAATACAAGCACCTCAAGAAGCACAGCAAGCTTGCAATCGGCATGGGCATACCGGAGGAGAATATCTTTATATCCGATCTGGGTCAGGTCATTGAAACAGACGGCGTTGAGATGAAGTTCACCGGTACAGTCCCCGCCGGAGGAGTCATGGTTGACGGCTACGGCGTCGGCGATGTCGGAAGCGTTGTACTGCGCGACAGAAAGCACCTTGCCGAGGACGGCGTAATGATAATAGTTGCGACGATCGACCGGGAGAGCGGAAGCGTTCTTGCCGGCCCGGATATCGTGTCGAGAGGCTTTGTATACGTCCGGGAGAGCGAGGAGCTTATCGACGAGGCAAAGCAGCTTATGAGGCAGGTCATGGATAACTGCCGTGAGCGCAATATTCGTGAATGGGGCAATATCAAGTCCGCAATGCGCGACGCGCTGAGCGATTATATCTACTCCAAGACAAAGCGCAGCCCGATGATACTTCCTATCATCATGGAGGTTCAGGGAAGGGCTGACTGATGCGGGGAATTCCCGCAATCTGATCTTATCAGGAGGGTCTATTCTTGAAGAATATGTACAGGAACAATGTCCTGCTGGCGGCGGTGTCCTCTCTGGTCGTGTGTCTGCTGGTGCTGGACGTGGCGTTGTTCCGTAATGACGGGCGCCTTTTCTGGCTGACGTTTCCGCTTCTTTTGATCGTCGGCGGTCTGGCGATAGGAAAGCTTATTCAGATACGCGTGAATGAGTATGCGTATTATGACAGGCTGGATAAGTCGATAGACAACGCAAACCACATGGCGCTTGTCAGCTTTCCGCTGCCGGTTGCGCTGGTGACGGACGACCGCCGGATCATCTGGTGCAACGATTCGTTCACGACGACTTTCTTCCGTCCGACGGACGATGAAAGCAGCATCGACAGAATCACCGAAGAGCCTTTTTCAATGCTGGTGGGCGAGGGTCGTGAGATCCAGAAGAACGGCAGATGGTACAGAGTCACCTGCCGGGATACGGTTTACAATCCCGATGAAAAGGGAAGCCGCCGCCGTATGGTAAAGCCTGAGTATGTTGACTCGGCGAATAAGGTGAATATCCTGTTTTTCAGCGATATCACAGGCTATAAGTCACTTCAGGACGAGTACCGCAAGTCAAAGCCGGTGGTAATGATCATCTCGGTGGACAATTACGATGACACGGTAGGCACAAACCGCGAGAGCGACAAGACCTTTGTCAGTGTTCTGATAGACCAGATGCTGGAGAAGTATTTCTCGGAGATGAACGCAGTCCTGAGAAAGATCTCCAGCGACAAGTTCATTGTTGTTGTTGAGGACAGATTTGTTCAGAAGATGATGGAGGAGCGTGTGAAGCTTCTTGAAGAGGCGCGGAAGATCGTCGTCAACGACCGCACTCCGGTCACACTCTCCATTGGCGTGGGAAGAACTGCGGCGAATCTCTCGGAAAGCGAAAGCTACGCATGGCAGGCTCTTGATAAAGCGATAGGACGCGGCGGCGATCAGGCGGTAATACGCAAGGAGTCCGGCTATGATTATTTTGGCGCGGAAACCCAGCGTACCGAGCGCAACGGAAGCAGCGTAAGAACGAGAATTACCGCAGACCGCATAAAGGTGCTGATGAACTCCGCAGACGCAGTGTACATAATGGGACACAGCTACGGGGATTTCGACAGCGTGGGAGCGGCGATAGGACTTGCCGCGGCGATACGGCGCATGGGAAAGACTGCTTTCGCCTGTGTCAGCCGTGAGCTTGACAGGAACGGCAACGTAAAGAACCTGTCGGAGCAGCTTCTCGTGAGGTTTTCCGAGTACGACCCTCCGCTGATAATCGAGCCGAAAATTGCCGCGATACGCTTTACGGAAAACTCCCTGCTCTTTATTGTGGACACCCACATTGAGAAAAAGGTTGACAGCCGGGAACTGTACGACGAGGCTGACCCCAGCCATATCGTTGTAATAGACCATCACCGCAAGGCGGATAATGAAATTCAGGCAGTCATAAGCTGGGTAGATCCCAACGCGTCCTCCACCTCGGAAATGGTGACGGATCTGCTGCAATATTTCGGCGAAGCAGGTAATATCCAGCCGCTTGAGGCGGAGGCTCTCCTTGCCGGAATTACTCTGGACACCAAGGACTTTGTTATGAGAACCGGCGAGGCTACCTTTGAAGCCGCCGCGCGTCTGAAGAAACTCGGCGCGGACACGATACTCGTCAAGAAGCTGTTTGCGACACCGATCAAGTCGAGAATGAGGAAATCAAAGGTGGTTTCCTCCGCGGAGCTGTACCGTTCGTTTGCGATATCCGTTGTTGACGAATCCTTTGAGGATATCCGGGTGGTTTGCTCGCAGGCGGCGGACGAAATGCTGAATATAAGCGGCGTTGACGCGTCGGTGACGGTTTATCCGATAGAGGGCGGCTGGAGTTACAGCGCGCGTTCCCTCGGAAAGGTAAACGTTCAGGTGCTGATGGAGAACATCGGAAACAAGAAGGACGACGGCGGCGGTCACCTGACTATGGCGGGCGCTCAGCTATACAATATCACAAAGGAAGAGGCAGTGCAGAAGCTGCACGAGGCGATCGACAGCTACTACGACAATCTGCCTAAGGACTGAAACAGGAGGAACTGACATGAAGGTAATTCTTTTACATGACGTTAAGGGAACAGGCAAAAAGGGCGAGGTTCACGAGGTCAAGGACGGATACGGTGTGAACTTCCTTATAAAGAAAGGACTTGCGCAGGAGGCTACCGCAAAAAATCTGAACCTGCTTCAGGGACAGAAGGACTCTGCGCAGCACAAGATAGACGTTGATATCGCCAACGCAAAGGAGATCGCTGCAAAGCTTCAGGACAAGAAGGTAACAGTTGCGGCTAAGGCGGGTCAGAACGGCAGACTTTTCGGCACAGTGACCGCTAAGGAGGTTTCCGCCGCGATCAAGCAGGAGCTTGGATGCGACGTGGATAAGAAGAAGATCGTGCTTAACCTCAAGATAGAGGGCTTCGGCGATTATGCGGCAGAGGCAAGACTGTACGCGGGAGTTTCTGCGAAGTTCACAGTCAGCGTTGTAGAGGGCTGATATGGCTGAATATGATCTGTCGGGGATAAATATTCCGTATAATCTTGACGCGGAGCAGTCGGTGCTCGGCGCGGTGCTGATGGACGGCGACGCTATGGCGGAGCTTGCCACCATGCTCCAGCCGGATCACTTCTATGTAAGCCTAAACCGCGAGGTTTACGGCGTTATGCTGAATATGTTCCTTGCCGGGGACAAGATCGACGTTGTGACGGTGCTTGAAGCGGTCATGCGGCAGGGTGTTTTTGAAACCTCAGAGCAGGCAAAGGAATATCTCACCCGCATTATGACCGCAGTTCCGAGCATAGCTTCCGTTGGGAAATACGCGTCGATTGTTGTTGACAAATACATGACCCGCAGCCTTATTTTCGCCGCAAAGGAAATAATCGACGCGGCAAATGAGGGAACTGACGACGCGAATACGCTTATCGACTTTGCGGAGCAGAAGATCTTCGATATAAGGAGCGGTGCGGAGGTAAAGGGACTTACGCATATCAGCGCGATAGTCCTTGACCGGATCAACGCGCTGAATGACCTGTATAAAAAGGCAAAATCCGGCGGCGGCCCGACAATGACGGGACTTTCCACGCTTTACAAGGAGCTTGACAAGAGGATATTCGGACTGAACCGCTCCGATCTTATTATTCTTGCGGCAAGACCGGGTATGGGAAAGACCTCCTTTGCAATGAATATCGCAACGAATGTCGGCAAGAAATACAACGATACTGCGATCGCGGTGTTCAGTCTGGAAATGTCAAAGGAACAGATCGTCAGCCGAATGATAAGCAGTGAGGCTTCGCTGTCCTCTGAAAGCATGAAGACCGGCGATATCCCCAATGAAAAATGGAAGGATATCGGCAGAGCCGCCGAGGTTCTGTCCCGGCTCAACATCTATATTGACGACACGCCGGGAATTACCGTTGCGGCGATAAAATCAAAGCTCCGCCGAATGAAAAACCTCGGTCTGGTGGTTATAGACTACCTCCAGTTGATGTCGTCCACCAAAAACTACAACGGAAACCGCGTTGTTGAGATCTCCGACATTACGAGAAATCTGAAGATCATGGCAAAGGAGCTGAATGTTCCGGTAATCACCCTGTCGCAGCTTGCGAGAGGCCCGGAGCAGCGCCCCGACAAGCGACCGATGCTCTCAGACCTGCGTGAATCAGGTTCTATCGAGCAGGACGCAGACATCGTAATGTTCCTGTACCGCAACGCGTACTACGACAAAACCGACCCCAACGTGAACGCCTGCGAGTGTATCGTGGCGAAGAACCGTCACGGCGAGACCGGAACGGTTCCGCTTGGCTGGGACGGCGAATTCACACGCTTCACCAACGCAGAATTTGCGCGGCAGGAGCAGTAAATTTACACATATTAACGAGGTCTTGAATGGACTTTCTGGAAAAAGTGCTTTCGGCGACTGCCGATCATGGAATGGCAGAAAAAGGGGACGCTGTTGTTGCCGCGCTTTCGGGCGGCGCGGACAGCGTTTCGCTTCTGTATGCCCTTAAAGAGCTTTCGGGAGAGCTGGGCATCACAGTTTCTGCGTGTCATGTCAATCATCACCTGCGTGGCGAGGAAAGCGACAGCGATATGCGTTTCTGTGAGAAGCTGTGTGAACGGCTGGATATCCCGATCATTGTACGGGAAGTGGACGTAAAGTCCTTGCAGCAGAAGCATGAGAGCCTTGAAGAGTGCGCGCGCCGGGTAAGATACGATTTCTTCGCCGATGTGTCGCAGGGGAAGCGGCTTGCTACCGCGCACACCGCAAACGACAGCGCGGAAACCGTGCTGCTGAATTTAATGCGCGGCACGGGGCTTAAAGGCTTGTGCGGTATCCCGCCGGTTCGCGGGAACATAATCCGACCGATTATCTACTGCACCCGCGATGAGGTGGAGGAGTACTGCCGCAGCCGCGGGCTTTCGTGGGTAACGGACAGGACAAATCTTTCCACCGATTACACCCGCAACAAGATACGGCATATTATCCTGCCGGAAATGCTGAAAATAAACGGCTCGCTTTACAGCACCGTCACCCGCATGGAAAAAAGCCTGCGGGAGGACAGCGATTTCCTTGAGGGAATGGCTGTCCGGGCACTGGAGGAGGCAAGGCAGCCCGGAGGCTGGAGCGCGTCTGCGCTGGCGGCGCTTCCAAAACCGGTTCAGAGCCGGGCGATAAGGCTGATCTTTGCAAAGGGCGGGATCGAGCCGAGCGCGCTGCGTATAAATACTGCGGCGGAGATACTTGCGGCAGGCAGGGGGAAATTCAACCCCTGTCGAGGAAAATTCTTTGTGGTAAGGCGCGGAGTGGCTTTCGTGGAGGAGGCAGAGCAGCATTATCGCAAGCACGAACCGCATTAATTCTTCTTTTTCTGACAGTTCACAGTTTTTCACATAAATTTTCAGAAAAAATTCACCGAAATAGTTTGCATTTTGCGATGAAATATGCTATAATAATCATTGTTCTGAATTTCCTATTGACATTTGAGTATAAATGTGTAGCTATATAAATGAAAAAACAAAGATTTTTAGGAGATTACTTCCGGAAAGGCGGTTTTAATGAATTCGAACAAGTTCAAGGGCGTAATAATTTATCTTGTAATTATTTTCCTGCTTATATTCGGACTTGTGTCCGTACTTAACATGGCGAGCGCGTCATCGCGTCCGACGGTTACTTATTCCGACGTCATCGCAGAGTTTGACTCGCTGAATGTATCCGGCTATACGCTTGATCTGGGCAGCGGTTCGCTCACATACTCCCTCAAGGGCGAGGATTCCAGCAGGCAGACCCACGCTTACAGCGTACCGAATGTAAATATCTTCATCAACGATATCAACACCGGCTACAACGAAGACGGAAAGATCGCAAACTACCGTCAGAGATACAACGCGGCAAATCCCGAAGCTCCTCTCAAGGAGGACTATATCCCGATCGCTGATAACACATTCCTTACCAGCGTTCTGCCGTATCTCCTGCTGGTCGGCGTAATGATAATCTTCACGATCATTGTAATGCGCCAGAGCACAGGCGGCGGCAAGATGTCCAACTTCTCCCGTGCAAACGTTCGTCAGCAGACTGGAAAGAAGGTAACGTTCAACGATGTTGCCGGCGCGGACGAGGAGAAGCAGGAGCTTGAGGAGATCGTGGACTTCCTGAAAAATCCCGGAAAGTACCGTGAGATCGGCGCGAGAATTCCTAAGGGCGTGCTGCTCGTAGGCCCTCCCGGAACAGGTAAGACCCTGCTGGCAAAGGCTGTCGCAGGCGAAGCAGGCGCGCCGTTCTTCTCGATAAGCGGTTCGGACTTCGTGGAAATGTTCGTCGGCGTAGGCGCGTCCAGAGTTCGCGACCTGTTCGAGCAGGCGAAGAAGAAAACTCCGTCCATCATCTTTATTGATGAGATCGACGCGGTAGGACGCCAGAGAGGCGCAGGTCTTGGCGGCGGTCATGACGAGCGTGAGCAGACTCTGAACCAGCTTCTTGTTGAAATGGACGGCTTTACCGAGAACGACTCCATTATCGTTATGGCGGCGACCAACAGACGGGATATCCTTGATCCGGCGCTGCTCCGTCCCGGACGTTTCGACAGACAGATCGTGGTGAATTACCCCGACATCAAGGGCCGTGAGGAGATCCTCAAGGTTCATACAAGAAACAAGAACATGGGGCCTGACGTAGACCTCAAGACTATCGCAGCAACAACTGCCGGCTTCACCGGAGCAGACCTTGAGAACCTCGTGAACGAGGCGGCTCTGCTGGCTGCCCGTGCAAACCGCAGGGCTATCACCAAAAAGGACATCGAGGAAGCGACTATCAAGGTAGTTGCCGGTCCTGAGAAGAAGTCAAAGGTCGTAACTCCCGATGAGAAGCGGCTTACCGCATATCACGAAGCGGGTCATGCAATCACCACCTATTTCTGCAAGACGCAGGACAAGGTTCATCAGGTATCTATCGTTCCCCGCGGAATGGCAGGCGGATTTACGATGCACGTTCCCGAAAAGGACAGATCCTTTGTCAGCAAGACCTATATGGAGGAAGAGATCATCGTTCTCCTCGGCGGTCGTGTGGCTGAAAAGCTCATTCTGGACGATATTTCCACCGGCGCTTCAAACGATATCGAACGTGCGACCTCCGTTGCAAGGAACATGGTCACTCGCTACGGATTCTCCGAGAAGCTAGGTCCGATCCTTTACGGTCACGAAAATCAGGAGGTGTTCCTCGGCAGAGATTACTCTCAGGGACGCAATTACTCTGAGAACGTAGCCGCGGAGATAGACGGAGAGATCCGCGAACTTATCGAAACAGGCTATGAAAAGGCTAAGGAGATCCTTACCGAGCACGGCGATTTGCTTGAACGCTGCGCGCAGTATCTTATGCGTAATGAGAAGATCGAGGGCGCTGATTTCTACCGGCTGATGGCTGATGAGATCGACCTTGACGGCAACGAAAAGAAGAAAACCGAGGATATAGCTTCAGTTGATACCGAGGCGGTAATTCCTGAGGAAAAGCCTGCCGAAGCTTCCGGCGAGGACAGCGGCAATTCTACCGAAGCGTAATTATAGAAGCCGTCCGATTTCCGGGCGGCTCAGGCTGTCGATAAACTGCCATCTGCTTCGTCACTCCGCATAACGGCAGGCACAAAGCCTAGCCGTTATGCGGGTTCCTAGCATCTGACGGCTTCTCGCCACCCTGAAAAGGTACTTTTTCGACAAGCTGAGCCGTCCGATTTCCGGGCGGCTTTTGGTTTGGGAAAGGTGAAAAGGAGAAGAAATATGGCACTGGAATTTATAGATAAAGCGCCGACGCTGGAGGAATACAAGGAGATGCGGCGGCAGGTACATTTCATGGAGCTTTCCGACAGGATATGCAATAACGTGCTGAACAACGCTTTTCATATCACGACAGTCCGGGACAACGGGCGCTGCGTTGGCATGATAAGAGTTCTGTCCGAGGGCGGATATGCGAATTTCATCACGGACGTAATAGTGATCCCGGAGTACCAGCATCAGGGAATAGGAAAGCAGCTCATGCACCGGACTATGGATTACCTCTATTCAACGCTTGAAGAGGGGGAAAAGATCGTGGTGTATCTCATGTCGGCAAAGGAACGCGAGCCGTTTTACCGGCAGTTCGGCTTCCGCGACAGACCTAACGAGCTTCTTGGCGCAGGTATGAGCCAATGGCTGGAGAAATGACCGGACATTTTCGCAATTTTGGTGTGTAAAGTGTGAAATTTCTGTGTAATTCTTGTTTGTTATTGACATAATCACATAAATATGATACAATTAAGTTGTACATAATAACGGTAATGATTATCGTTTGTGTAATATCATTCGCAGGTTGTCTGGTTAAACCTGAATTTAATGAAAAGAGGTAATTAGTTATGCAGAGAGTATGTCCTAAGTGCAATACCCTTGTTACAGGAGAGGGCGCATTCTGCCCGTCCTGCGGCGAGCCGCTTCCCGCAGCAGTTCAGCTTGATAAGCAGCCGCAGAGCAGCTCAGTACAGTTCAACGCAGGTCAGAACGCAGCTCCTCAGTCTGATGCTCAGCCCGGTTACAGCGTACCTCAGAGCAATACAATTCCGAATTACGGATCATCGAGTGCTCAGTACAGCGCTGCTGTTCAGCCGACAAATAACAGTGAAATGACCCTCGGTCAGTGGGTAGGAACTGTTATCCTTACCACATGGTTCGGAATTATCAGCCTTATCCTTTGCATTGTATGGGGTGTAAGCGACACTACTCCTATCGCCAAGAAGCGCTATTGTCAGGCAATGCTTATCATTCAGGCTATCAGCATTGTTGTTTCAATAATCTTCATGATCGTTTTCTTCTCCATTATGGCGACCGCGATACCGGAAATCATTGAGACGATTGAAGACGCAGTAGAATCCGGCACCACCGTTCGTTATTACTATTGATGACGGATTTAGGCAGAATTATCGCAGTTACCGGGCATTACGGTTCCGGAAAGACAAACCTCGCTGTAAATCTGGCGGTGGACTATGCAAAGGCGGGGGACAGGGTGTGCATTATCGACCTCGATATCGTTAATCCCTACTTCCGCACCGCAGATTTCACGGAGCTTTTCCGGCAGCATGGCATAAAGCTGATCGCACCGCAGTTTGCGAACACAAATCTGGATATTCCGTCCCTCGGAATTGACATGGCAGCGGTAATAAATTCCTGCGACAGGCTTATAATAGATGTTGGCGGGGACGACTCCGGCGCGATAGCGTTGGGGCAGTATTCCTCGGTGCTGAATAATTTCGGCTGCGCGCTTTATTATGTGGTAAACCGCTACCGCTATCTCACCCGGACTCCCGGCGAGGCTGCGGAGCTGCTGCGCGATATTGAGCAGGTATCGCGGATAAAGGCAAAAGGCATTATCAACTGTTCGAACCTCGGCTCAGAAACCACCGCCGTTGATGTAACAGTCACGGCGGATTATGCTGTGCAGTGCGGAAATGCCGCCGGGATACCGGTAGTCATGACCGCCGCAGAGCGAGGTCTTGAGGTCGAGGGAGCATACCCGGTGGACATTTATATACGTCCGTTCTGGGAGGAATAAATCAACTGCCGGAGGGCAGGCTTCCTGCGCTGTTACGCAGGTCTTTCGGATATTTCCGAAGCAGGAAAGGGAACAGATATGGCAAAGATGAATGTGGACTTTGAGGTGTGCAAGGGCTGTGCGCTCTGCACGACCGCTTGTCCGAAGAAAATTGTTGCGATTTCGCATGAAAAGCTGAATTCCAAAGGATATTACACTGCGGAATGTATTGACGACGACGCGTGTATCGGCTGCGCAATGTGCGCGATGATGTGTCCCGACTGTGCAATAACCATAACCTTGAGCGGGGGTGACGAATAATGGAGAGAAACCTTATGAAGGGCAACGAGGCTCTTGCTGAGGCGGCGATCCGCGCTGGCTGCAAGTGCTTTTTCGGCTATCCCATTACACCTCAGACTGAGATCTCCGCATATATGGCGAAGCGTATGCCGAAGGTCGGCGGCGTTTTCCTTCAGGCGGAGAGCGAGGTCGCTGCTATCAACATGGTTTATGGCTGCGCAAGCTCCGGAGTACGTTGCATGACGTCAAGCTCCTCTCCGGGAATTTCCCTCAAGAGCGAGGGAGTGTCCTATATGGCAGGTTCTGATCTGCCCTGCGTTATAGTGAATGTAATGCGCGGCGGCCCCGGTCTTGGCGGCATTCAGCCCTCACAGAGCGATTACTGGCAGGCAACACGGGCGCTGGGTCACGGCGACTTCCAGATACTCGTCTTTGCACCCTCTACCGTTCAGGAAATGGCGGATTACATGGAAAAGGCATTCGACCTTGCCGACAAATACAGAATGCCGGCGATGATCCTTGCTGATGGTCTGCTTGGTCAGATGATGGAGCCTGTCACATTCAGAAGTGACGAGATACGTCACCCCGACCCTGCGGATAAGCCGTGGGCGACAAACGGACACGGAAACAAGCGGAAGCACAACATTGTGAATTCGCTGTACTTACAGGCAGAGGAGCTTGAGGAGCTTGTTGTTCAGCGCTTCAAGCGTTATGAGATCGTGAAGAGCGAGCTTCATGAGGCAGAGTGCTACCGCACCGAGGACGCGGATATAGTTGTAGCCGCTTATGGCTCGGTAGCGCGTCTTGCAAAGTCTGCCGTTGATTCTGCGCGGGAAGCCGGAATAAAGGCGGGACTTGTCCGCCCGATAACCCTCTGGCCGTTCCCGGAGCATGAGGTCAAGGCTGCCTGCAAGAATGCAAAGCGTGTGCTTTGCGTGGAAATGTCGATGGGACAGATGATCGAGGACGTTAAGCTGGCGCTGGATTGTCGGCTGCCGGTGGATTTCTACGGCAGGACTGGCGGAGTAATCCCCAAGCCCTCGGCTATCCTTGAGCAGATAAAGATCCTGAATGAAAAGGGGGCTGAGTGACATGCCGGAATTCAGAAAACCACACGCACTGACTGACGTGCCGTTTCATTACTGCCCCGGCTGCACCCACGGTATAGTACACCGCCTTGTTGCGGAGGTAATAGACGAAATGGGGATAGAGGGCGATACAATCGGAATTTGTCCGGTAGGCTGCTCGGTAATGGCTTATGATTACTTCAACTGCGATATGATCGAGGCGGCGCACGGACGCGCTCCGGCGGTCGCTACCGGAGTAAAGCGGGGAAATCCCGATAAGTTTGTTTTCACCTATCAGGGCGACGGCGACCTTGCCGCGATCGGAACGGCTGAAACTGTTCATGCGGCGACCAGAGGCGAGAATATCACAGTAATTTTTATCAACAATACCACCTACGGCATGACCGGAGGGCAAATGGCGCCCACCACGCTGCCGGGACAGGTGACACAGACCACGCCCTACGGCAGAAATCCTGAGGTAGAGGGCTATCCCGTGAGAGTGTGCGAAATGCTCGCAACGCTGTCCGGAGTGGCGCTTGCCGAGAGAGTAACTGTCACCGATCCGGCGAATATCCGCAAGGCAAAGGCGGCTATCCGCAAGGGCTTTGAGTTCCAGAAGAACAAGCAGGGATTTTCTATCATCGAGGTGCTTTCCACCTGCCCCACCAACTGGGGAATGTCGCCGGTCGAGGCTCTGAGCTGGCTCAAGGAAAACATGGTGCCGTATTATCCGCTTGGCGTATTCAAGGAGGGAGCAATAAGATGACAACTGAAACAATTTTTGCCGGCTTCGGAGGACAGGGCGTACTGTTTGCCGGAAAGCTGCTGGCTTATCTCGGTCTTAATCAGGATAAGCAGGTATCGTGGCTTCCGTCCTACGGCCCTGAGATGCGCGGAGGAACTGCGAATTGCAGCGTTTGCCTAAGCGACAAGCCGATATGCTCTCCATATGTGACGGATCCGGACGTGCTTATCGCAATGAACGGCCCCAGCTATGACAAGTTCATAGACTCGGTGAAGCCGGGTGGAATTGCGATCATCGACAGCACTCTGGTGACAAAGGAATGCACCCGCACCGATATCCGCAGCTTCAGAATTCCCTCAACGGCGCTTGCCGCAGAGAATGGACTTCCCGGAATGGCAAACATCATTCTGGTCGGAAAGCTTCTCAAGGAAACCGGGATCGCGGTAATTGACGCGGTTCGTCCCACTCTGGAGAAGCTCATTCCGCCGAAGAAGGCAAATCTTATCGAGGCTAATATGAAAGCGCTTGCCATCGGAATGTCTCTATAACTAAATTTATCTCGCCCGGCGCAAATGTCGGGCGAATTCCGTATCTGGAGGTACATATGGAGAAAAGATCCCCGGCATTCAGCCCCGGAGCAATTATCGCGCTTGTTATTTCCACGGCAATGCTGGTTTGGTTCTGCTTACCGGGCTTTGTAAACGCAGGCACGCTGCTTGGGATAGCGCTTTGCATAGGGATAGCCGCCTGCGCTTTGTTCCGGAGAACGCTGTCAGGCGTCATAAAGTGGCTGTGGAAGCATATAGCCGGCAGGATAATACTCTGCGTCCTTGCGGCAGGTGTTGCGGGATTTATCGGTTTCTGCGGATATAACGGTGTGATGATGGTCAAATATTCCAGTCAGCCGCTTGAGCAGGTGAACTGCGTAATGATACTTGGCTGTCAGGTAAAGGGAAGCGAGCCGGGCGGCGAACTGCTCAACCGCCTTAACACAGCGCTCCCGCTGATAGAAGCAAACCCCGGCTGCCCGGTGATCGTCACAGGAGGGCAGGGAACAGGCGAGGATATCTCGGAGGCGGATTGCATGAAGCAGTGGCTGACGGAGCAGGGAATCGCCGAGAGCAGGATCTACACCGAATGCAATTCCCACTCCACCGCACAAAATTTCACTTTTTCTGCGCCGATACTGTCTGAGCTTGGAATTTCCGATGGGATAGCGATAGTTACGAACGATTTCCACCAATATCGCTCAGAGCTGTACGCAGACCGGTTGGGGCTTTCAGTGGGGCATTATTCCGTGCGGACAAGTCCGCTGGTGTTTCCGAATTATCTAATTAGGGAACTTGCGGCGCTGTTTTTTGTGTAAATTCTATTGCAAAACGGTGGATTTTGTGGTATACTATTATTCAGAAATTCAAAAATACATAGGGTGAGCAGATGAACTATTCACTGAATGCCGGCGCGTGGAACAGCGTTTTTGCTGTACCCTCCGGCGTTGTTGACAAATATATTAAGCTCGCGGACGGCGCAAGCCTGAAGCTTCTTCTGTTCCTGCTTCGGCACGGAGGGGAGAGCTTTACCGAGGAGCAGCTTCGCGACGCGCTTGGGATAAAGCGTGACGGAGAGCTTGAGGACGCGGCGATGTTCTGGTTTCAGCGGGGGATAATCCGCATGGACGAGGGCGAGCTTATCCCCACAGACGACACCTCTCAGGAGATACTGCCGGAGATAGCAGCCAGCGAGCCGGAGCAGAAGCCGACCAGCCTGCGCAGAGTTGCGGAAAGCGGAAGCGCGGCGATCTATACCGCCGGCGATATTGCGCAGCGGATAAAGACCGACAGTGCGATAGATTTCCTTTTCAAGGAGGTTCAGCAGCTTTATGGCAGACCGCTCAAAAGTCCGGAAAGCCGCGTTATATTGCAGTTGACGGATTTCTACGGGCTTCCCGCCGAGGTGGCGGTAATGCTGATGAAATATTGTTTCAAGGTCGGAAAGACCACTCCAAGCTACATAACCGCAGCCGCAAAGGACTGGGCTGACGAGAATATCCGCACAGTGGAGGAAGCTGACGCGCATCTGTTGAAGCTTGAGAAGCGGTTCAGCGTGGAGGAAGATCTCCGTCGGGCAATGGACATGAAAACCCGCTTTTCCCCCAATCAGATCAGCTATATCAGAAACTGGACGGAGGAATGGGGCTTCGGCGAGGATATGATAATCCTTGCCTATGAAATAACGCTGGACAAGACCGGCGGGCTTAATTTCAGCTATACGAACAAGATACTTGAGAACTGGAAAAACTCCGGCATTTACAATACCGACGACGCAAAGCGGCAGGCGCAGGAGTTTTCCGGCAAGCCGAAGAAGAAGCAGGATTCAGGCTCTTCTTCCCTTGATATGGACGATGTAATGGACGAACTGCGGCAGCAGTATTCTTGATTTAGAAGGTGACGCATGGGCTTTAACGAGCAATTCTTCAATGCGGCGATGGACAGGCTCAATCAGCGCCGCGCCGACAACAGAATAATCGGCGAGCTGCGCCGCGATGAGGTCTACGAGAAGATACCGGAATATCGGGAGTTGTCCCAGCACCTTGCCGAAACAGGGCAGAAGCTGGTGGCGCTGATAATGAAAGGCGGCGACACGGCTCAGGGCGTTGCACAGCTTGAAAAGGACAATCTTGACACCCAGAAGTGCATGACCGAGCTGCTTAAAACCGCCGGATATCCGGAGGATTATCTGAAGCCGGTATACACCTGCCCGAAATGCCGGGACAAGGGTACGGTGGGCGGTAAATGGTGCAGTTGCTTTCATCGGCTGATGCTGGAGGAGGCGGCAAGGGAGCTTAACGAAAACTCTCCGCTGGAGCTGTCATCGTTTGAGAGCTTCCGGCTGGACTATTACCCGGATAAGATAGACCCGGCGCTGCACGTTTCCGAGAGAGTGATCATGCAGCGGAATTTCGACTTCTGCAAAAGCTATGCCGAGGGCTTCACCGCGAAAAGCGAGGGCATTCTCATGAGCGGCGCCACCGGACTTGGAAAAACCCACTTGTCGCTGGCGATAGCTTCAAGGGTTCTTGAAAAGGGATACAGCGTGATCTACGGCTCCGCTCCGGAGCTGCTCAGGATAATCGAGCGGGAGTATTTCGGAAAGTCTGACAAGGACACCATGTCGGCGCTGATAGGCTGTGATCTGCTTATTCTGGACGATCTTGGCGCGGAAATGGAGAAGCAGCTTTACGACTCGCTGCTGTACGAGATAATCAACTCCCGCGTCAGCCGGGGACTTCCGATGATCGTCAGCACGAATTACAGCACCGCAGAGCTTACGAAGCATTACCCGGACAAGATCTGCTCGCGGCTGCTCAGCTTCCGGCTTATGGCGTTTGTCGGCAGTGATATCCGCAGGATAATCAAGAAGAAAAAATAATTCAGCACAGAATTTTATTTTTATGGAGGACAAGACAATGGGAAAACTCAGAGTTGGTATGCTCACAAGCGGCGGCGACTGCCCCGGACTGAATGCCACGATCAGAGGCGCGGCAAAGGCTATCTACGAGGCTTTCGGCGAGGACAAGGTTGAGATCGTTGGAATTCACGACGGCTATCACGGGCTTATTCATGGTGTGTACAAGAGTATGCAGCCCTCTGATTTTTCGGGTATCCTGACTCAGGGCGGAACTATCCTCGGCACAAAGCGCACTCCGTTCAAGATGATGCAGATTATTGAGGACGACAAGGTGGACAAGGTCAAGGAAATGAAGGAAACCTACAAGGAGTTAAAGCTTGACTGCCTGTTCACCCTCGGCGGAAACGGAACCCACAAGACCGCGAATATGCTGTCTGAGGAGGGGCTTAACGTAATCGGACTGCCCAAGACCATTGACAACGACATTTTCGGAACTGACGTTACCTTTGGCTTCCATTCCGCAGTTGATATCGGTACAGAGGTCATTGACCGCATTCATACCACTGCAAATTCCCACAGCAGAGTTATGGTAATTGAGATCATGGGCAACAAGGCAGGCTGGCTCACGCTTTACAGCGGACTTGCAGGCGGAGCAGACATAATCCTGCTGCCGGAGATCCCCTATGACATCAACAAGGTTGCTCAGGCTTGCCAGAAGCGCGCTGACGCGGGAAGAAACTTCTCGATACTCGCAGTCGCAGAGGGCTGCTTTGATGTTGAGGAAGCAAAGCTCAAGAAAAAGGAGCGCGCAAGACTTCGCGCAGAGCAGGGACTTACCACAGCCACCGCCCGAATTGCGAAGGAGATACAGGCAATGACTGGTCTGGAAACCAGAACCGTTGTTCCGGGACATATGCTCCGCGGCGGCAGCCCCTCGGCATATGACAGAATCCTTGCGACACAGTTCGGCGCACACGCTGCGCAGCTTCTGAAGAGCGGAAAGTTCGGTTACACCGTTGCAATGGTTGACGGAAAAATCACCGAAAATCCCCTCGGCGATGTCGCAATGAAGACCAAGTTCGTTCCGGTGGACTGCAAAATGGTAAAGACTGCGCGGGATATCGGCATTTCCTTTGGCGATTGAGCATTTCGGATCGAATGAATAGAAAATGGGCAGGTGTTCTGCCCATTTTTTGTTTATTACGGCAATTGAATATTTTCACTATATATGTTACAATAATACCATAAAATATAAAAATCTTCTCAACGGAGATGTTTGGAGGACAAAAGATGTTCAATATTGCAGTCGCACAGTCCGGCGGCCCCACTGCCGCGATAAACGCAAGCCTTACCGGAGTTTTCAACGGAGCGGAACTTAACCCGGAGGTAGACGAGATCTACGGCGCGGAAAACGGAATTGAGGGAATAATCGGCGATCATCTGTTCAATCTGCGTAATATCCTGACGGACGAGCATGACAAGCAGCTTCTTATGACAACGCCGTCCACGATATTAGGCTCCTGCCGTTTCAAGCTGAAGGATTACCACGAGGACGAGAGCGACTACCTGAAGATAGTTGAAACGTTCAACCGTCACCATATCCGGGCGTTCTTCTATATCGGCGGAAACGACTCTATGGACACGGTAATGAAGCTGAACAGCTACTTCACCGAAAACAATATCGACATCAAGGTAGTCGGAGTTCCGAAAACCATAGACAACGATGTTACCGAAACCGACCACACCCCCGGATTCGGTTCAGCCGCGAAGTACGTTGCCGCCACCTTGCAGGAGATTATCCGGGACAGCCGTGTGTACTCCATACCCTCCGTAACCATTGTGGAGATAATGGGCAGGGACGCAGGCTGGCTTGCGGCAAGCTCCTGCGTACTGAGGGCGAACGGCGAGCCTGCGCCGCACCTCATCTATCTGCCGGAGGGAGAGTTCTCCCCGGAGAAATACCTCAATGACGTGAAGCAGGCGCAGCTGCGCTATAAGGCGGTAATAGTTGCAGTTTCCGAGGGTATCAGCGCGGGGAACGGCGAGGGCTTTTCCTCGGAGCTTACCGACGCATTCGGGCATAAGTACCTGTCGGGAATTGGAAAGTGGCTGGAGAAGTTCACTGCGGCTCATATCGGCTGCAAGGTGCGCTCTATCGAGCTGAACGTAATGCAGAGGTGCAGCTCACACATAGCTTCTCTCACTGACCTGACTGAAGCGGAGCGTATCGGCAGGGAAGCGGTGAAATACGCGCTGGAATACGGCGAGAGCGGCGTAATGATGAGCTTTAAGCGAATCAGCAACAACCCCTATCGCGTGGAGATAGTCCCTGCGGACATAAAAAAGGTCGCAAATCAGGAGAAGAAATTCCCGCGGGAGTGGATAAATCCGGAGGGAAACAACGTGACGGTTGACGCGCTGAACTACTTCCTTCCGCTTATTCAGGGAGAGCCGGAGCTGGAATACCGCAACGGAATTCCGGTGCATTTCAGACTTAATCAGTGAATTAATTTAAGGGGGCGAGTTCGCTCCCTTTTCTGCTGAAAAAACCCTTGAAATATTATCCGTGAAGTGATATAATAAATCAAAAGAAATGCTTCAAATGCGAAGCTGAGAAACGGAGGTTATTTTATGAAGAAGTACTTTGGGGCAAAGGCGCTTATATACCCGCAGCCGGTATTCATTGTTGCCAGCTACGGTGAGGACGGAACTCCCGACGCGATGAACGCCGCATGGGGAGGAGTTGCCGGTGAGAACCAGATTTTCCTGTGCCTTTCCCCGAACCACAAGACCACTGAGAATATAATGTCCCGCAAGGCGTTCACCGTCAGCATGGCGGACGCTGCTCATGTAGCTGAATGTGATTATGTGGGAGTAGTTTCCGCAAACAAAGTGCCGGACAAGCTGGCAAAATGCGGATTTCATACAACGAAAAGCGAGTTTGTTGACGCTCCGGTAATTGACGAACTGCCAGTGGCTCTGGAGTGCCGTCTTATCAGCTACGATCCGGAAACACACCACCTGTTTGGCGAAATAGTGAATGTCTGCGCCGATGAATCTGTGCTTGATGAATCCGGAAAGATCTGCGCTGCAAAGCTCCGCGCGATAACCGTTGACCCGGCAAGCCACGACTACCTTGTTCTCGGCGAAAAGGTGGGTAATGCGTTCAAGGACGGATTTACGATAAAATAACCGTCCGGCGCGAATACAAATACATAAATTCAGGGGTAAGCATTGGTTCTGCTTACCCCTTTGATGTTAGTTTTCAAGCCTGTAAACGCTGTCCGGATTGATTCTGTCGCCGTCAAAGAATACTATCCAGTCGGTGATCTCCTCCGGAGTGCAGCGCCGGATATCCCCCGGCTTCAGCGCTTCGACATAATAGGTTTCCTGCGTAAGCTCCGCTGAGAAGCTGCCGTCCTCGTGGAATTCCTTTATCTCAAACCAGATATGCTCTTTCATGTCGCCGTCCCGGTACTGTTCATCAACCTCAAGACCGATCTTGGCAAGAGCGGCGAACTTGTCGAAGTTCTCTCTCATGCCGAACAGCCTTTTCAGATAGTCCAGACGCTCCTGCGCAAGCCGGCGCATACGGTCGGTTTCTGCGGTGGAAATCATCATCATGGGATTGTCCGCAAGCTGACGGTTATAAATGCTCACCGGGGACAGCCTGCGGTTTTTGTGATCCTCCGGGGTGCGGTATACGAAAAGAACTCCGGTATTTTCGTTGTGACCGTCCCTGCGGTCGTCAGCCCCTCCGAGTATCTTCCGGGGAAGCTGTTTCAGCGCTGACTCCCAGCGTACCCAAGTGGTCACGATGATGCCGCCGTCCGCAAGTCTTACCGAGGAGATCGGCTCGTATTCCTCAACAAAGCCGCTGTCGTCGATAATTCGTCCGGCAAGAGTATTTATCAGGTTGCCGTGGCTGTTGTAGTTATCCTTGTCGGAGTGGAGTATTTCCAGCTCAATCCCGCCGCAGCGGTTAAGACCGTGGGTGTGGAGCCACACATCGTCCGCTTTGTCATCGTTCACGCACTGAATGCAGTACAGATAGGTCGGGGCAGGGGGAACCTCGGAGTCTGCCGCAAGCCTTGTCCACCTTCCGGAGAGAATGCGCTCGCCGCTTATATCTGCGATACCAGCCGGGTCGCCGGCGATAGCGCATATCAGCTTTATTTGCAGGTGAAAGGAACGAACGTTGTTCTCGCCGAAAAGCATTCGGCAGTAAACCGCGCGTTTTGCCGCCTCCATCGCCGCGATCTCCTCATCGGTGAAATCGTGACCTATCCGGAATAGCTGCGGCAGTTCAAAGCTGTCGCAGAATACTGCGATCTTATATTCCTCGCCCATATATTCCAGAATAAATTCGGTTTCGCCGCTGTCCCTTATATTTTTTGAGATCTCCTTGATAAAGGGAAGCGCCGTCAGGCGGCTTTCTACCTCTTCCGGAGTTTCCGGCAGGGGAGTGGATTTCGGAACGGCTGCGATCAGCGAGGGGGTCTTTTCGATTTTTCCCGGTAAGGGGGAATTGTTTTCTGTATTTTTCTTGAGTTTGTCAAATAATCCCATTATGGCTCCTTTTCATGTTGAATGTTGATAAGTAAATAAGATATTGCCCTATTTTCGGAAGAAAGTTAAGGGCACCTCTAAAACCCACCGGCTATCGCCTTAGCACCTCATCTGCTTGCATATTTCTAGTTTGGCGCACATTATCACATAATGCGTTGACTAGTATGTTTCATTTTGCGCCAAACCTGCATATTGCACAAATTTCGCTTGACGGGCGCCAGCCCGCCTGCGCTCAATTTATACAATCTGACGAAAAATCTGACTGCGCATCTGAGGCACTATGGTTTTTAGAGGTGCCCTTAAAAAAACGGCGCAAACGCCGAAAGCGCCGTCAGGGGACAGCGCTTTTGATTTTGTTCAGCATCTTGTTCCATAGGCGCGGAAACGGCAGGTGTCTTTTGCATTGCAGTCCTCGCAGCTACGGCGCTTCTTGTCAAGCTCGCCGCGGTACAGACCGACAACTCCGATAATGGTCTTTCGTGGAGTGAGCATATGTGTGGCGGTGCAGCATACTCCGATCTTTCTCACTGCGTCAACGGACGCGATAAGCAGCGGGGCGCTTTCGATCGGGAAATCTCCGTAACCGGCTCCGTAGCACCATGTGGTGGAATACCCCGGCATATTGCTGAGGATATCCTGCCGAGCCTGTTCATTCACCTGCTCGATCATCGCATTTGCAAGGGCGTCGGAGATTACTGCTTTCATCGAGTCTGAAACGTCCAGCTTTTTCAGGTATCTGTCCGCGTCAGAGGACAGGGTGGAGCATACCACTGCCGCCTTGTCGCAGCCACGGAGATGATCGGCGATATCCTTTCCCTCCAGCTCAAAATCGCAGTCGGACAGCACCAGATTTCTTTCAGTGCGCAGGATATTGAATACCCGCCACACAAACTGCGGGCGCGCTTCCTTTATCAGGTCACGCTCACATTCGTCGATCACGGCGCTTATTCTTTCGTCCGGCTCTTTGGTATAGCCCATATAGCGCAGCGCCTCAGCGCGGTTTATCCGGGGTATTTCACATATCACAGCGTATCACCTTTTCTATGCTTTCACTGATTTTTCTTGCAATATAGGGGTTATTCATGGTGTAGAGATGTATTCCGTCAACACCCTGCGCTACTAGGTCGATTATCTGATCGACTGCGTAGGCAATTCCGGCGTCCCTCATTGCTTCTGGATTATCGCCGTATCGGTTGATCATTTTGGTGAATTTCAGCGGCAGGCTTGCTCCGCACATCGTCACCATTCTCTGGATCTGCTTCGCATTTACGCAGGGCATGATGCCGGCTTCAATCGGCACGTTGATTCCTGCGATCCTTGCCTTTTCCAGAAACTCCAGAAAAGAATTGTTGTCGAAGAAAAGCTGGGATATCAGGTGTGAAGCTCCCGCGTCAACCTTTTTCTTCAGATTGTGGATATCCTCCACAAGGCTTGCCGCCTCCGGGTGGACTTCCGGGTAGCATCCGCCGGAAAATGAGAGGTTTGAGCGCGGCTTCATGTACTCTATGAGGTCGCTGGCATGGAGAAATTCGTGCTTCGGCGGGATATTCGGATTGATGTCGCCGCGAAGAGCCAGAACGTTTTCAATGCCGTTTTCCTCAAATTCCCGTATCTTGGCGTCGATATCGGCGTGAGTGGAATTAACGCAGGTGAGGTGCGCGATAGATTCCGTGTGCAGATTTTCCTTTATGTACCGCACAAGTTCGGTGGTTGAGGCTCCTGCGGCGGAGCCGCCTGCTCCGTAGGTCACGCTGATGAAGTCCGGGTGGAGATCTCCGAGCTGCTCCAGAGTATTGTAGACCACTGACACATCGCTGTCTCTTTTCGGCGGAAAGACCTCAAAGGAGAACACAGTGCGTCCGTTTTTGAATAGTTCAGGTATTTTCATTGACTGCTCCGTTCAGGGTTAATTTTTGCTGAGATATTCTCTGAGCGCCTCGGCGATCTGCGCGGGGCAGGAGGTGGGCTTGCTGCCGCAGGTTATTCCGTCCAGACGGGAAATAACGTCCTCCAGCTTCATTCCGGTGACAAGGGAGGAAATTCCCTTCAGATTGCCGTTGCAGCCGCCGATCACGTCAAGCGACTTTATCTGACCGTTTTCGATATCAAAAATCATTTTCCGCGAGCATACGCCGCGGGGGATATATTCAAACCTCATATTCTTTCACCTTTTCTTATTTTCCGCTTTTGAGCCATTCCTCTGCGACAGCGTCAGCAACAGCCTGAGCCACGGATTTGTCCAGAGCGCTGGGGATAATATAATCCACAGAAAGCTTGTCGTCCGTCACCAGACCTGCGATAGCGTATGCCGCGGCGAGCTTCATTTCCTCTGTGATAGCCTTTGCGCGTACCTTGAGCGCGCCCTTGAATACACCGGGGAATACCAGAACATTGTTTATCTGGTTGGGGTAGTCGCTGCGTCCTGTGCCGACGATGAACGCTCCGCTCTGCTTTGCGAGGTCGTAGGTTATCTCAGGTTCGGGGTTTGCCATCGGGAACAGCACCGGCTTCTCAGCCATGGACTGAACCATTTCCGGAGTTACAAGATTGGGCTTGGAAACTCCGACAAAAGCGTCTGCGCCTTTGAGAGCGTCCGCAAGATTGCCCTTGATGTTATCGCGGTTTGTGAGCTTCGCCATTTCAGCGTGGGCAGGATTTGCGTACTGCTCATCGCGGTTGAGAATGCCACAAAGATCTACCATGATCAGATTGCCAACGCCAAGCTTGAGCAGGAATTTGCCGATCGCAATTCCTGCGGAGCCTGCGCCGTTTATTACCACGGTAATATCGGACAGTTTCTTTCCGGCAAGCTTGATCGCGTTTATCATTGCCGCGCCGACAACGATGGCAGTTCCGTGCTGATCATCGTGGAACACCGGGATATCAAGACGCTCCTTGAGCTTTGCCTCTATCTCGAAGCAGCGGGGCGCAGAGATGTCCTCAAGGTTTATGCCGCCGAAGCTGTCGGAGATAAGCTCTATTGTGCGCACGATCTCGTCGGGATCCTTGCTCTTGACGCAGAGAGGGAACGCGTCAACGCCGCCGAATTCCTTGAACAGGCAGCATTTGCCCTCCATGACCGGCATTCCTGCAAGTCCGCCGATGTCACCGAGTCCCAGTACCGCAGTGCCGTCTGTGATAACAGCGACAAGGTTGCTGCGGCGGGTGAGCTTATAGGAAAGCTCCGGATCCTTTGCAATCTCAAGGCAGGGCTGCGCAACACCGGGGGTGTACGCGAGGGAGAGATCCTCTCTTGTTTCGATCTTTGCGCGGGAAACTACTTCAAGCTTTCCGCCCCATTCATAGTGCTTCTGAAGTGCTTTTTCTTTGATATCCATTGTACTGTCCTTCTTATGTTTTACTTTTTATGCTTTACCCTTGTGGTTGATTATTTTTGTAAGGGTATCCTCCGGAGTGAGGTTTGAGCCGATCTGTATTGCGTAGTGATTATAGAAGCCGTGGAAATCCGAGCCGCCGGTGGTGAGCAGATTATGCGCTGCGGCGATCTCTTGAAGCTGCTTCTGGTCGGATTCGTCGGCGCTCTGATGCCATACTTCAACTCCGTCTATCTCGCCTGCGGAGGCAAGCTCCTCAAGCAGATCGAAGCTGTCATATACCTTGGGGTGTGCCATGACCGAAATTCCTCCGCTTGCCTTTATCAGAGTGGTCACGAAATGAACGTCCGGGTAGAAATCGGCTTCTGAAGCGACCTCTTCAGCGCAGATGCCGTCCTTTACGTCAAATATCGAGTCATATACGTCGCCGTAAAGTTCAGTTGTATAGCCGTAGTCCATCAGCGCGTGCATGATGTGGCATTTGTAAATTGCCTTGCTTCCTGCGGAGTAGCGCAGAATGCTTTCCAGCGTGATCGGGTACTTGTCAAGGACTTTGACCGCCATGCGTTTTCCTAGCTCCATTCTGCCGGTGGAAGTGCGCAGGCACAGTCCCTCAAGTCTGTCCGGCTTTGCAGGCATATAACAGAGAATATGTACCTTTCTTCCTCGTGTGGAGTCGAACGCGGAAAACTCCACCGCCGGAACTACCGCAACGTTGTAGCGTTTTCCGAGAACTGCCGACCGGGAGAGAGAAGCAAGGCTGTCGTGGTCGGTTATTGCAAGACACCGGACATCGTCCCTGTCCGCCTGACGAATCACGTCTGAAATACCGAGAGATCCGTCGGAAATTGTTGTGTGGCAATGTAAATCTGCTTTCATTAAGTCACCTCGTCTGTATATCTTAAAACTCCGGGGACACATACACTATTTAATATTATACCACTTATTGCGATTTAATGCAAGTGTTTTTTTAGATTTTAATAAATTATCACGTCAAAGGCGTGCCGGTGCGCTGTCCCGAAAAAAATAAGCCTCCGCAAATTTGCGGAGGCTCAATCGGGGGCTTATCGGTTATTACAGCGTTTTCAGCTTGAATTTTCTGGTGAGCTTCTGGAGCAGTTCAGCCTGTCCGTTAAGGATCTGGCTGGAGGCAGCGCTCTTTTCGGCAGTCTGGGCGTTTTTCTGAACGACCTCGGATATCTGGATTATGCCGTCGTTTGCCTTGTCGATCATTTCCGCCTGCTCATGCGAGGAAGAATTGATCTGGTTGATTATCTCAATTGATTCCGTGGTGATCTTTACGGCTTCGTTCAGTGACGCCGCAGTGTCGCTGACGATCTCGCTTCCCTTGTCTACCGCGCTGAGCGTCTGGGAGATAAGGTCTGAGGTACGGCTGACAGCCTTCGCACATTTGTCAGCAAGGTTTTTCACCTCTTCCGCAACCACCGCAAAGCCCTTTCCGGCTTCACCAGCCCGCGCGGCTTCAACTGCCGCATTGAGTGAGAGGATATTCGTCTGGAAAGCGATATCGCTTATGGTATTGGATATCGACACGATCTCGGAGGATTTAAGGGAAATATCGTTCATCGCTTCCGTCATTTCAATTATCCGGTTATTGCTCTCCGTGATACGATTGCCGGCTGTATGGGTCTTTTGGCTTGCAATTTCTGCGCTTTCGGCATTGGAGTTTACCTTATCTTTAAGCTCGGTTATCAGCCTCAGAAGCTGCTCAACATAATCCGCCTGCCTTGAAACGCTTTCTGAAAGGGACGATGCGCCGCCGGAGATATCTACTGCGCCTGTATTTACCTCGGAAGCAGACGCGCCTATCCTGCCTATTGCATCGCTTAATCCCACCGAGATATCGTTCAGTGAATTTGCGATCTTCTCGAAATCCCCGCGGAATTCCACATCGGTGGTGAAATCAAATATTCCGTGTGACATTTTTTCGCTGGAGGAGGTTATTTCCTCAACATACAATTTCAGCGCAGAAACTGTTTTGTTGACGCTTTCGCCAAGCTCGCCTATTTCATCGTTGTGCTTAATATCCACTGAAACATTCAGGTCGCCCTCCGCAACCTTGCTCATGGCGCTCTGGATCTTACGGATAGGTTTAATGATGCTGTTCGCGTTTCCTACAATGACGACTGCGGATACAGCAATGCAGATCAGTACACACGCTACTGTAAGAAGAATGCAGCCCCACGTGCCGCTGAGGAATTCCGCGCTTTCCGCTTCAATTCCGATTACCCAGCCGTCAGTTCCGTCTATCGGGGAATACACCGCATATTTGTCTATCCCGCTCTCTTTGTATTCCCCGGAAATAGTTTCTCCGGAAGAAAGGGCAACCGCGGTTTTCTCAAGCTCTGCCTTGCCGGAAAGGGAAGCGTCCTCCTGTGCAGCCTGCGCCGCGTTAAATCTCGAATTCACCTTTTCCTGATCCCTGTGGGCGATAACAGTTCCGCTGCTGTTAAGGACATATGCCAGACCGGAACTGCCAATATTGATCTCAGAGGCGATCTCAGACAGCATTCCTGCGTCAAGGGACATATATATCACACCGACGGTTGGGGAAGCGACGTGCTTTCCTGTCTTTATCAGCGTTGAAGCAATATAAACGGTATACCTGCCGTCCTCGGTGAATTCCGGGTCGGAGATAACGGTTTCCCCCTCCAGCGCAGGCTTGAACCAGTTTTTCCCGCTCATGTCCTCGCCGTAAAGGTTTATTCCGGAGATATCTGTGATATTATAGTCTATAAATCCGTAATATTCGGCTTTTTCCGCCAGAAGTTCAACTTTTTTCTCCGCAGCGAAAACGTCGTTTGAAAGCTGGGTATTCATTCCCAGCTCCTTTACCAGCATTTTTGAGCGCATCAGCGCATTCTCAATTTCACCGGAAGCCGCTCTGACCGTTTCGGTCATTGTCTGCCTGAGTATATTCATGGAGCTTATGTAGCTTGATACAGCTCCTATCGTTCCGGTCAGCACTACCGAGATGATAACAACGGATAGAAAACGAACCAGCATTTTGGCTTTTATTGTGTTTTTCATCTGTTATATGTCCTCCATTTTAAAAGAAACCGATTACATATAAATATTTTAACATAATAACATAAATATTTCAATATGTGTTTTGACGAAATAAACTTAATATTTATATTAATATTAGCCAAATCTGCTTAATGAAATATGCGATTTATATAAACCTGTTGTTACCTTATCCATTAATCACCGTAATAACCATTTTCTGCAAAAAAATCCTGCCCAAGGCGTAGCCGATAAAGCAGTTTCGCCGAGCCAACACCTTCACTTTTGGGAAGGTAGTTTTGCTCGGCGAGTCAAAAAATGCTTTATCGGCAACACGTTAACGGGCAGGAAGAAAAACTTGTTGAGTGTGAGTCGAAAATCAATAGTTTTCAGCGCTTATTTCAAAATAGCTCTGGGGGTGAGCGCATACAGGGCATACTTCGGGGGCCTTTGTTCCAACAACGATATGACCGCAGTTACGGCATTCCCATACCTTTACATCGCTCTTCTCGAATACTGCCGCTGTTTCAACGTTTTTGAGCAGAGCGCGGTAGCGTTCCTCGTGATGCTTTTCGATCGCGCCTACCATGCGGAATTTCGCAGCCAGTTCGGGGAATCCCTCCTCCTCGGCAGTTTTGGCGAAGCCCTCGTACATATCCGTCCACTCGTAGTTCTCGCCGTCCGCTGCTGCCGCTAGATTTGCCGCGGTATCGCCTATTCCGTTAAGCTCCTTGAACCACATTTTTGCGTGTTCCTTCTCGTTTTCAGCGGTCTTGAGAAACAGGGCTGCTATCTGCTCAAATCCCTGCTTTTTAGCCACAGACGCGAAATATGTATACTTGTTTCTTGCGCCGGATTCTCCGTCGAATGCCGCCTGGAGATTTTTTTCGGTCTGGGTGCCTGCATATTTGTTATTATTTGCCATGGTGAATACCTCCATATAATAGAAAATAAGATTGGTTCGCTGATATTATGATAGCACTTTTTATTTCATGTGTCAATATAAATTAAGAAATATTATTGCTTTTTGGCTTACAGAATAACGTTTTTTCATTTCATGTTGTTTTTTCTAAAAAAAGTAAATTATTTTCCTGAAAAATATTGACTTTCAATAAAATTAGTGATATAATAGGACAGATTATTATATTTCTCTCTTTGTGGCTCTCTTTTGCAACCCTTTGTGATTTGTAAAGCTGTAAACATAGTGCAGATAAGCGCGAAAAATAAAGAATGGGGAAAAATTATGAAGAAAATATGGGGATTTTTTGAAAATCTTGGAGAAAGCGTTTATGCTGCTGACGCTGAAACCTATGAGATGCTATACATGAACCGCAGAGCGATGGAGCTTTACGGTATAAAGGATTACGCCGGCAGGAAATGCTATGAGGTGCTTCAGAAGTGCAGCGCTCCCTGCGCGGTATGCAACAACCGCAAACTTGTTGAGGGACAGTTTACAGAGTGGCAGTTCTTTAACCCCACACTTGGGAAATATTTCATGCTCAAGGATACGGTTGTTGAGGAAGACGGCAGACGGATCCGCATGGAGATTGCAATAGACGCGAGCGACCGGGTAAATCAGCGAACCAAGCTTGGAAAATATGAAAATCTCGAAGCAATGGTAAACAACTGCATAAGATTTGCTTCACATGAGCCTGATCCGGACAAATCGCTCAATATCCTGCTGGAATTTCTGGGAATAGCGCTGAAGGGCGAACGCGCATACATATTTGAGAAGAACGAAACTGGCGGGGACGATAACACCTATGAATGGACGGCGGCGGGAGTTACTCCTGAAAAGGACAATCTCCAGAACCTGCCGGCGGAGGTATGCGCCAACTGGTACAGGAATTTCAGCGAAAACAGGAGCATAGCATTCAGCGACCTTGAGGATATGCGCGATTCCGACCCGCTCCAGTACTACAACCTCAAGCGTCAGGGAATTCATTCGATCGTAGTCGTTCCGATTTATGACAACAAGCAGGCTATCGGATTTTTCGGTATTGACAATCCTCCTGAGCAGAATTTGGATTACGCGCGCAATCTTCTCCAGATCGTGGGATATTTCATTCTGTCCACGCTGAAACGGAGAAACCTTGTAAATCAGCTTCGGGAGCTGAGCTACCGTGATCAGCTTACTGAAATAGGAAACCGCCACGCAATGGAGCGCTGGATAACCAAGAAGGGCGGTTCGGGGCATATCGGCGTTGTTTACGGCGATATAACCGGACTGAAGCGCAAAAATGACACCGAGGGTCATGAAGCGGGAGATAGACTTATCTGCGATGCGGCGGACTGTTTTAAGAGGGCTTTCGGCGAGTACGCAATGTTCCGTATCGGCGGTGACGAGCTGCTTGCGCTGTGCGCTCCGATAGATGAAGCTGAGCTTTACAGCCGTGTGGAGCTGTTGAAGAACTATTCATCGGAAAAAGCGGTCAATATTGCTGTGGGCGCTGTCTGGCGCGAGCAGGGCGGTAATGACGTACATAAGCTGATGAGCGAAGCAGAGAAGATCATGTATGACGAGAAGAGCGAATACTATCTGACCAGCGGAATTGAGCGCAGAAGATAGTTCCGCACTGAATATGAAGAAAACGGCAGTTCTGTTTAGCGCGTTGCCAAAAGGGGCACGCCTTAGGGCGCTACCGATAAAGCAGTTTTTGACCTGCCGAGCAAATCATCTGTGAAAAAGATGAAGTGTCGGCGAGGCGGAACTGCCCAAAGGGGCACCCTTTAGGGACTGCCGTTTGTTTTAAAAAAATTAGCGGAATTGTACTGGCAAGCGACAGTTTTTATAAAAAATTAGAAATAGGGGTTGACAAGAGAAAGTTTTAGTGCTATAATAATTCCATTATTTTGAAAGGAGGCAGACAAATGTTAGCAGTTAATCGTTATCGCATGACCATAATACCACCCGGAAATGAGCCTTTGTCTGCCGATATCGGAATGCGGAATTACCCGTATTCCGCCTGATGAGAGCCAGAAGCGCGCATTTCTGTATGGAATGCGCGCTTTTTGTTTGGAGATAATGCAGGCTTAGTAATAATGTTTTGGGAAAGGAATGGTAATATTTGAAACAGAAAGAGAAAAAATCGGCGCTGTCAAATGTGATGTATATGCTGAAGATACTGTGGCAGGGCAGCCGGGGATATGTTATTTACACGTTCATCAAGGAGTTCAACGAGAACGTGTTCTGGACGATTTTTTCGGTATATCTGACCGAGTGGATATACATTGCTATCGAGAACAAAACTCCGTTCACGGCGCTGGTATCCTTTGTGGGCGCAATGTGCATCGGACATATCTGTATCCACATTACGGCGGCAATTCATCAGGTCTGCGAAAAGCAGTTCCTGCCGAAGATGTATCAGAGCTTCTACAAGCGGGTCATTGCAAAGTCGCTGTCAATGGAGTATTCCCAGTTTGAGAAGCCGGAATTCTACGACAAATACACCCGTGCGCTGAATGAGTGCCAGCTCCGGGGAAGCACGCTTCTTTATTGCTCGGCATACCTTGTAGCCGGGATAGCGTCTGTCATTGCGGCAACGATAATTGTTGCAGACGTTGATCCGGTGCTGCTGGTGTTTATAGTGCCAATGGTGGCAGTCTCGATGCTTTTTGGCAAGAAAGAGGGGGATCTGTACTACTCTCTGGATTTCTCGAATACCCGTGACGGTCGCACCGGAAGCTATGTGAAACGCGTGTTTTATGAGAAGAAATATGCGGGCGAGCTGCGCCTTTTCGGAATAGGAAAGCTGCTTCTTGCACGTCACGAAAAGGCATACAGCGAAATGCAGGAAAGAAACCGGCAGATACGCAGAAAACTTTGCATTATCGAGCCGCTGAAATGGATACTCTACAATCTCTTGTCAACAATTCTTCCGTATCTGTATATTGCTTTTGTATTGAATGCAGGCGACGCGCAGACTGCGGCTTATGTTGCGATGATACCTGCGCTCAGCACTCTTTCCTGGAGGACTTCGGACGCAATGGAGCTTCTGGTAACTCTTGCTAAGGAAAGCGCGTTTGTAAGCAACCTGCGGGAGTTTCTGTCCTATGAGCCGAAATCGGACAGCGCTTCCCTAAAAACCGCCGAATGCCTGTCAGATATTGAAATAAAGGACATGGGATTTACCTACGACGGCGCGGAAAAGCCTACTCTTCATGACGTGAATATGACGATCCGGAAGGGCGAGAAGATCGCGATTGTCGGACATAACGGCGCGGGAAAAACCACTCTGGTGAAGCTTATTATGGGACTGTACAATGCCACCGAGGGGGAGATAGACATTAGCGGCGAGAATATAAACGCCTACGAGCCGAAATCACTGCACAGCCGCTTCGGAACGGTGTTTCAGGACTTGCAGGTGTTCGCGCTTCCGCTTTCGCACAACGTGTTGATGCACAAGCCGAAAAATGACGAGGAGCGGCGGCTTGTGGAGGAGTCGCTGAGAAAGGCGCAGTTCGGGGATAAGCTGGACAGCCTTGAAAACGGAATAGATACCATGGTGACAAAGGAATTTGACGAGAACGGAATGGGACTTTCCGGCGGCGAAGCGCAGAAGATAGCCATTGCGAGGGTATTTGCCCGCAAGCCGGATATAGTTATACTTGACGAGCCGTCCTCCGCGCTTGACCCTATCGCAGAGTACAATATGTACAGGAATATGCTCACTGCCACTGACGGGGAAACTGTGATCTTTATAAGCCACCGGCTTTCCGCGACAAGGGACGCAGACCGTATCTATATGTTTGAGAACGGAACAGTAATCGAGCAGGGAACTCACGCGGAGCTTATGGAGCTTAACGGTAAGTACGCAGAGATGTGGAAATTACAGGCGCAGAACTATCTTGCGGAGGAGGTGACGGCATGAGCGGAAACGGCAGGAATAAAGATAAAATCAGCATGAAGCGGCTTATTTCCAACGTGTTTTTCGTTCTGAAATACGCTTTCCGTCACGACTGTATCATGTCGTTGTCGTACATTGCGGGACGGTGCATTTTTCAGGGCGCAGGCACCTTCATGAACACCTTTCTCCTTATGGAAATAATCAATATCTTCACAACCACCGCCGACATTGAAAGCGTGATCAGGGTTCTTGCTGTAATGTTTGCGGTGGAGGTCGTCCGGTTTGTACTTTTCCGTTTGTCTGAACATCTGTTCTGGACAAGAATGGTGGGATTTTCCGGGGAAATACAGCGTGAACTTATGACTAAGGCGCAGATGATGGATCTGAAATGCTACGACATTCCTGAATACTATGAGGATTATGTGATTGCCGCGTCTCAGTCGGAGGAGATGTCCAAAAAAGCAATAATGAGCGTTGCGAATATTCTTTCTAATATAACAGCAATGCTTATTGCGGGAACTATGATCATCACCATTAATCCCATTATCATGATCTTCCCTGTGATCGGATTTGTTATCAATATCATTACGCGCTTTATCATTACAAAGCTTGAATATGAGTACAACCTCGAAAAACAGCGGATAGGCAGAAAGGCGGACTATTCCAAGCGGGTATTCTATCAGCCGGAGTACGCAAAGGAAATAAAGCTTTCCGGAATTGAAGAAGCGCTTATTGAACAGTATGACGAAGCTATCGCCGAGGAGCGGAAAATGGCGCTGAAATACTCCCTGAAGATACTGCCGCCGACCCTTATTAACTGGATATGCACATATACTATATGTCAGTTCTTTGCGGTTCCAGTGTATCTCGCGTATCTTGCCATTGAAAAGCAGAGCATACAGCTTGGCGATGTGGCTTCCCTCAAAAACGCAACAAACGATATCAAAAGCCGCCTTGACCAAATGAATTACGCCCTTGTGGACTTCCAGACTGTGGGGCAGTATGCGGAGAAATTCCGGAGGTTCATGGATTACGAGGTGAATATTGAGGGCTGCGAGGGAACCCAGCCTATTCCGGAGGACGACTGCACACTTGAGCTGAAAAACGTCAGCTTCCGGTACAAGGACAGCGAAAAATACGTTCTGAGGAACGTCAGCATGACGATCAGAAAGGGAGAAAAGCTGGCTCTTGTCGGCGAAAACGGCGCTGGGAAATCCACCCTCATCAAGCTGATAATGCGGCTTTACGATGTGACCGAGGGCTGCATAACCTTTGGAGGCGTAGATATCCGCGAGCTGAATATAAAGGAATACCGCGCAAAAATTGGCGCAGTTTTTCAGGATTTCCAGATCTACGGCGCTTCTCTGGCGGAGAACGTCAAAATGGACTTCGTTGAGGACAGCGACCGTGATAGCATAAGCGCTGCGCTTCACAAAGCGGATTTCGGAAGCAAGCTTGAAAAGCTGGAGCAGGGGATTGACGCGGAGCTGACAAGGGAGTTTTCCGACAGCGGCACGATGCTTTCCGGCGGCGAAGCCCAGAAAGCCGCTATCGCCCGCATCTTCATGCGGAATACTCCGGTGGCGATACTTGACGAGCCTTCCAGCGCACTAGATCCAATTGCAGAATACCGACTGAACAAAAGTATGCTGGAAAATGCGGAAAATCAGGCGGTCATACTGATATCCCACCGGCTTTCCACCACAAAGGACGCGGACAAGATAATACTTCTGGAAAACGGCGGCATTGCGGAGAGCGGCACCCATGCCGAGCTTCTTGCAAACGGCGGTACATACGCGAAGATGTGGAACGTACAGGCGGAAAAATACTGCGTGGGAATTTATTCATAAGAAATCAGGTACATAATATGTCGGCAAACAAAATCATTATCACAGACCCCGGCGCGGAGGAACTGAAAATTTTCTACGGCTTGAACGAGCCGCAGCTCCTGCATTACTATGAGCCGGAGGAGGGGCTGTTTATCGCGGAGAGCTTCAAGGTGGCTGCCCGCGCACTGGAAAAGGGCTATCAGCCGCTGTCGGCTCTGGCGGAGGAAAGCGTCATCGGAAATGAGCATTTTGACCGTTTGGGAGATATCCCGGTGTATTACGGCGGCGTGGAGCTTCTGAAGAAGATCACCGGGTTCAATCTTCCCGGAGGTCTGCTCTGCGCGTTCAGAAGAAAGAAGCTGCCCGCCGCCGCTGAGATCTGCCGCAGCGCCCGGCGTATTGCGGTGCTTGAGGACGTGGTAAATCCCACCAACATCGGCGCGATATTCCGCTCCGCCGCCGCGATGGGAATTGACGCGGTGCTGCTCACTCCCGCCTGCTGCGACCCGCTATACCGCCGCGCGATACGCGTTAGCATGGGAAATGTGTTCCTTGTGCCGTGGACGTATATCACAGACAGCGACATGGAATGGCGGCAGAACGGAATAGAGCTGCTGCATGAATTAGGTTTCAAGACCGCCGCAATGGCTCTCAGAGATAACACCCTCGATATTCGTGATGAGCGGCTCAGAAGCGAGGAGCGGCTTGCCGTCCTGCTGGGGACAGAGGGCGAGGGGCTGTCGGAAAGCGCTATCGAAAACTCTGATTACACTGTGAAAATACCGATGACAACCGGCGTTGACTCTCTGAATGTGGCGGCGGCAAGCGCAGTGGCTTTCTGGGAGCTTGCGATGAGATAACAGCCGAAATAAAAATCAGGCTTCCGTATCGCTTGAATGAACGGAAGCCTGTTGAATTTTAATCCTTGATCAGCTTAAAGCAGACCGTATTTTCGTCGATAAGCGGCTTGTTGAATTCGAAGAAAACAACTCCGGGGGCTGACGCGCGGATATAGGAGTTCTCCTCGCAGTCCAGCGGGTCGAGGATTTTGCCGAGTATTTCGTTTTCCTCAACGTGAGCGCCGACCCGGGTCATACTTCTGAAAATACCCGCAGACTCGGTGCGTATCTGTTCAATACCGCTTTCGGGAATGACCTCTGTGCGGTATCCGGGGTGGATCTTTCCAGTGATTATCCCTGCGTTGTTCATAAAGCGTAGAATTGCCTCCACAGCGTCGTCTGCGGAGCTTTCGTCTATCACATCTGTTGCATTCGTGTAGACGGAAAACGCTTTGGTTTCCCAGATCTGCCAGTTGAAATTGAGGGTCGTGGTATCATATGGACGGGGCGTTCTGACTATTCCGTACCTCATACCGAACAGGCTCATAAGTTCCGGCTCGGCGAAGTCAGTTTTCATTATCTTGACGTGCGGCAGGAAATCTCCCTGCTGATAAAAGCTTGCCATCTGTATGCCGTACTCGTAATCCTTGATCTGGGAGAATACTCCGTCGGCAATACGCTGAGTGGTTTCGCCCAAGTCATAACCGGGGAACATATGGTTGATGTCCGTGTTGTCCATTGTCCAGAAACGCTTACCGATGTTCATGGAGTAGTAATTAACGCAGGGTATGACCAGAATTTCCTTTCCGGGAGCGATCCCGTGCTTTTTTTCCAGCTTTTTAAGCTCCCGGACAAGCCTTGCGCAGACATACATCTGCTGAACCTCGTTTCCGCGCATTGCGCCGACTACCGCGAGGGAGGGACTGCCGCTGCCGAAGCGGAAGCCGATAATGTCAAGCGGCTCCCGGTAAGGTGATTTTATAGAGTAGAGTATCTCCTTTTTCACAGTGCCTCGCCTCCTTTCTCTGCGTTCTCCGGCTGGAGGATACGCGCAAGAAGCGAGCCGCCGAATACGATAGGGTATTCCCTCAGGGTGAAGATCATTCTGTCGCATACTGCGTTGATCTGCGCTGCAACGGTGCTTGTCAGCGGGTCGAGCACATCTCCGATATGCTCGCCTTTTTTCACATTGTCCCCGAAGCGCCGGCAGGGAACGAATACCCCTGCTGCATCGGAATTCACAAAGCCCACCGAGCGGTTGAGAGAAACTACCGGCTCTCTGACCGGTTTGGTTTCGCCGCTCCACATTCCAAGCTCCTTTAAGAGGTTGAATACTCCCTCGTAAAGCTGGAAGCAGTATTCCTCGGTGATCCTCATTCCAACGCCCATTTCCACAACTAGGGTCTTTGTTCCGCGGGAATTAAGAGTGTGCGCAAGCGTGGATTCCAGCACGGTTGCCGCATCGTGTACCCAGATGAAATCTACGTTCATCATCTTTGCGTAGGGAACAAGATCTTTCGCAGTTGGAACGCTTATAGGGCATACCGGCCCGCGATATCACACTGCGGCAGCTTTGAGATTTCAGGCGGATCAGTATTCCGCGGCAAACGCGGTTCAAATGGAAGTGCCGGAGAGCGTTGTAAAAAAGCTTGGATTATTTGAGATACAAACCAAATGCAGCAGCAAATACGAAATGCTGACCCGACCGGATCTCGGCAGGCTGTTCAGCGAGGAAACAAAGAAGATAATCTCGGAGCGGTGCGTTCATGAACCGGACGTGCAGATTTTCATAGGCGATGGGCTTTGCTCTCCGGCGGTGGAGGCGAATGTTCCGACAATGTACCCTGCGATATGCGCGGCGCTGGAATACGAGGGGATCTCGGTTGGTACTCCGTTTTTTGTTCGTTACTGTCGGGTGAATACCGTGAGAACGGTGGCGGAGCTGCTTCACCCGAAAGTCACCTGCGTGCTTATCGGCGAGCGTCCGGGAATGCTTACCTCACAGAGTATGTCGGCTTATATGGCTTACAATGCCCGATATGATATGCTGGAATCGGACTACACCGTAGTTGCCAATATAAGCAGTGTTGGAATGCCTCCCGCCGAAGCCGCCGCGAATATCGCGGATATTATAAAGGCAATGCTGGAGCAGAAAACCAGCGGATACGGACTTAAATACTGAATAAACCTAGAGCGCAGCGACAAAACCGCGCGAAGCGCGGAATTGATTTTCGCTTCCTTTTGGTACAAAAGGAAGAATAAAGTGGGTCGCTCCGCTCCCTTATGTTCAGCCTTTCCCGGCTGAACGCCGGGAATTTCGCCTGCGGCGAAACCGCACGAACCAACGGGTATGGGGCGAAGCCCCATTTGGATCCTCGCGGAGCGCACTTCTTTTTTCACTTTGCACCATCTCTTCTTTGAAAAGAGCGAAGCGATTTTTCAAACTAACACTGCTTTTTCTACAAGCTGAAAGAGCCTGATCTAACGGTCAGGCTCTCAGTTATTTTATGCGATTTTTTCACTCATGCTCCGACATGAATTTCTCCGCAGTCTGATTGTAAAGCTTCTTGTTTTCCACATGGCAGAGGTGCGTTCCGGGGAAAAGCTCCCAGCGGCAGTCTGGGATTCCGTCAAGAAGCTGCTTGGAGATCGCCGGAGTTGCTTCGTCGGCACGGCCTGATGTCACAAGCACCGGAACCTTGATCTCGTCCAGTCTGTCGGAATAGTCCCAGCCCTTGAGATTACCTGTTACGACATATTCGCTTTCGCCCCATGTCGTGGTATAGGATTCGCCCATCTGGTCAAATGAGCGGGAAACAAAATCTGGATAGGGCGAAAGGCTGCAAACGTGCCTGCGGTAATACTCCGCAGACGCCGCCGCGACCTCCGGCTTTGAGTAATCGAGATCAACCGCAGCCTTGGCGAGCGCTTCCTGCATATCCTTCGGCATGAAGCTGATAAGGCGCTGCGCTTCGGACACCCAAAGCGGAATGGAAGCCGGGCTGCTTGCGATTATTGCGCTGGCGATCCCGGAGGGCTTTTTGTTGATGAGATACTGCATAGCCAGCATTCCGCCCCAGGACTGACCCAGCATATGAATATGCTCAAGTCCTAGCGCTTTTCTTACAACGTCGATCTCTTCCTCCCAAAGCTCTGCGCACCACATATCCGGGTGGGAACCGGGAACTACTGATTTTCCGCAGCCGAGCTGGTCGTAATATACCACCTGTCTGCCGTACCTGTCCGCAAGTCCGTCCAGCGACTCAAGATAATCGTGAGCGCAGCCGGGGCCTCCATGCAGCGCGAGCAGAGGGAGCTTTCCGTCTTTGCATTCTCCGGCGATCCGGTAATAGGTCTTGTAACCCTTGAAATCAATGTAACCTTCTTTGATGTTCATAATTACTCGTGCTCCTCCATGAATTTTTCCACAATGCTGTTGTACAGGTCGGGATATTCAACGTGACAGAGGTGAGTTCCGGGAATAAGCTCCCAGCGGCAGTCCTTTACTCCGTCATAGATCTGCTTTGAAACCGCAGGGGTAGCTTCATCGTCAATTCCAGATGTTACGAGGGTCGGAATATTGATCCTGTCCAGTCTGTCGGAGTAGTCCCAGTCCTTCATCTTGCCGGTGACAACAAATTCGCTTGCGCCCTGCATTACCATATAGGGTTCTCCCATCTGGCTGAATGAACGCTCGACAAAATCGGGATAAGGCACAATGCGGCATACGTGGCGGCGGTAGTATTCTGCGGAGGCTTCCACTACCTCCGGGCGGGAATAATCTCCGTCAATATCCGCCTGCTTCAATGCCTCCTGCATTTTTTCCGGCAGGTAGCTGCGCAGGGTGGTAAGGATCCGCGGCCCGATAAGCTCGTTGATGCTTGTCTGGTATTTGAAGCTAAGACCGAGATCTCCATGAAACAGACCGTCGATCCACAGAAGATACTGCTGAAAGATCGGTTTGTCGAGGTTGAATTTTTCTTTGATAGCCTGGATCGTTTCCTGAGAGGTCTGCTTGCCTCCGAGGATAACCGCGACAGGGTCGGTATCCGACAGCCGCACAAAAATGAAAACCAGGATACTTGCGATCACCATTGACAGTATCAACTGCCCAATGCGTTTTAGAATGAACTTTCCCATTTTTTCTCCCTTCTCTAAATAGAAAAACGGCAGGGAGCTGGTAACTGCTTACCGGCTCCCTTGCCGTTTGCTGATTTTATTATATTCACTTTGCACTGTCCTGTCAAGATGTTTTTGTGCGATTTTCACAATCTGATAAAAAAACACATTATTCATTTTCTATTACTTTGCATTTCGTAGCACAAAAACTTGCAAAAATATATTGACTAGTGAACAAATATTCGTTATAATGATATTGTTTATGAGGATTTGATATATCTGAGCATTAACAAATAATGCAAGGATAAATCATTCTAACTTTCATACACAAAATACATTGACTGTAAAGGAGCAACTGTTATGGTAATTATTCCTAGATCGAATGTGGTTTACAGTATGTCGCCGGATAATCAGCCTGCGGCATACGCTGAAAGCGGAGATACTGTAAGATTTGAAACTCTGGACTGCTTCGGCGGACAGATCACAAATGAGGAGCAGCATCTCGGAGGAATAAACTGGGAGCGGATAAATCCTGCGACCGGGCCTCTGTATGTCAATTCCGCAGAGCCGGGGGATACACTTCGTGTGGAGATACAGAAGATAGAGCTTGATCATCAGGCTGCGGTGGTTGAAGCGCCGGACGAGGGCATAACCGGCGCGATGCTCACAGAGGAATCGACAAAGATCCTGCCTGTTCATGACGGGCGCGTATATTTTAATGAAAAGCTTTCATTTGATATATGTCCCATGATAGGAGTAATCGGTACTGCGCCGGAAAAGGAGAGCATTCTGACCGGAACTCCCGGCGCTCACGGCGGAAATATGGACTGTACCAGGATAGGAGAGGGAACTGTACTTTATCTGCCTGTCAATGTCAAAGGAGCGCTGCTTGCAATGGGCGATATGCACGCGATAATGGGCGACGGCGAGGTGTGCGTATGCGGGGCTGAGATCGGCGGAGCTATAACCGTTAGGGTAACGGTTATCAAGGGCAGAAAAATGCCGCTGCCGTTCCTTGTTACAAAGGATCGTTTCATAACGATATGCTCTGCGGATTCGCTGGATATCGCGGCGGAGGACGCTACTCTTTCGATGCGGGGCTTCCTGATGAGCGAACTGGGAATGGATATTCACAGCGCGGGAATGCTGATGAGCCTTTGCTCGGATCTTAGAATATGTCAGGCAGTCGATCCACAGAAAACCTGCCGAATGGAAGTTCCACTGACGGTCGTGGAGAAGTACGGATACAGCTTTGAATAAACTCTAAGAGCGGGTCTTTTCAGACCCGCTCTAGATTTCTCTCGCCTTGACAAAAGACAGCAGATGTGATATCATTATATTGACAAATTATGCTAATGTGAAAAAGCGTGAATTGAGTGCCCGGAGCGGGCTGTCCCGTAGGTTTGGCAAGGAGTTTTATATGAAGCTGTTGATGATACATGTTTGGAATGGTTCGGAGCGCTCTTATCGCGGAAGATTTTCCAATCTTCTCTCATATCCGTCACTTACGCTTGCCGTGATATATTCCCTCATTCCGGAGGGCGTTTTTGATCAGATAGACATTATTGATGAAAATTCCCAGAAAGTGAGCTACGACAAGGAAAAATACGATGTCGTTATGCTTTCCTTTGATACATCGTCCAGCATTACCGCATACCAGCACTGTGAAGAGTTCCGGAAAAGAGGCTCGTACATAGTCTGCGGCGGCTATCACGCAACGGCTCTTCCCGATGAGGTGTTGCAGCACTGCGATACCGTCATCTGCGGTCCGGCTGAAATATCAGTCCCGGAGTTTATAAGGGATTATGCCGCCGGAGAGCCAAAAAAGCTGTACAGGAATTACAACGTATGCCCGGCAGATTTTCCGATGCCCGCAAGGGATAAAATAACCAAGCGAAAAAAGCTGAAGATTCCAGCGTTGGTTGCCGACAGAGGCTGCTCAAACTGCTGTAAATACTGCTCCATGCGGACTATGTGGAAGAGCGACCCGCGTCCAGTGGAAAGTGTTGTGAACGAAATAAAGTCGCTGAAAGCGAAAATGGTAATTTTCTATGACCCGAACTTTTTCGGAAAGCGTGAATACGCGCTGGAGCTTATGCGTGCGCTGAAGCCGCTGAAAATCCTGTGGGCGTCGAATGCGACCGCAGATTTCGGGTACGACCATGAGCTTATGCAGGCGGCGTATGAAAGCGGCTGCCGGGGCGTTCTGATAGGACTTGAATCGCTCAATTCCCAGTCGCTGACCGGTGTCGGAAAGCGTTTCCACCAAGCCGACAAATACAAGGAGATCATCGACAGTATCCACAGCCACGGCATGGCGGTGAACGGCTGCTTTGTGCTGGGCTTTGACAGCGACATCGAGGAGGAGCTTCTGGCTCTTCCGGAGCGTGTGGACAGGCTAGGTCTGGATCTGTGCCGATTTGCGGTTCTAACGCCATACCCCGGAACGAAGCTCTTTGAGGAGTATGAAAAGCAGGGAAGGCTCATTACAAAGGACTGGAGCAGATACAACCAGCACAACGCTGTGTTCGCACCGGTGAATTTCTCTGCGGAAAGACTTGATGAGATATACCGCAGCGTCTGGAAAAAAGCGTATAGCTGGCGCAGGGTGCTGAAGCGGACTTTCACATCTCCGTGGAGGAAAAACGGTTATGTGTTTATCCTGCTCGGAGCGAATATAGGCTTTAAATTTCTGGGGATAGACAAGAGGTTCAGAAAGTGAAAATAACGTTTATTCGGCTGAATATGTTTGAACACATAAGTTCAGACGCCATGAAGCCGCTTCTTTTCAGCATAATCAAAAGCCTCACCCCGGAGGAGCACGAAATTGATTTTATCGACGAGCGGGTCGAAAAGCTCCCAGAGCGGATAGACTCGGATATCATAGCGTTTTCGGTGGAAACCTTTACGGCAAAGAGAGCCTACATTCTTGCGAAAAAATACAGAACCGACAGGAATATAATCGTCATGGGCGGATTTCATGCCTGCGTTATGCCTGATGAAATGCTGGCTTACGCAGATTCGGTGATAATCGGCGATGCGGAGGACTCTTGGGGGGAATTTCTTGCTGATTGCGCTGCGGGAAAGCCGCGAAAAAAGTACATTTCCGGCGAAAGCAGACCGCTTGAGATACTGCATGAGGATCGTTCCGTCTATAAGCACAGCTATCACGGGATAGGAGTGTATCAGATCTCGCGGGGCTGCAAATTCAACTGCGATTTCTGCTCCATAAAGACCATGTACAAATGCGTCCGCAGGAAATCCGCAGATGTGATCTATGAGGAATTACGGCAGTCAAAAGAGAAGATCATCTTTTTCGTAGACGACAATCTGTTTTACGACAGGGCTTCGGCAATCGAGCTGTTCCGGAAGATTGCTCCACTGAAAAAGAAGTGGGCGTGCCAGATAAGCATGGACGCAGCCCGTGATGACGAGCTGCTGACTGAGATGAAGAAATCCGGGTGCTTTCTGGTGCTGATGGGCTTTGAGAGCCTTAACCCTGAAAGCCTTGGAGAAATGCACAAAACCGCAAACCGTTCGGCGGATTTCGAGGAAGTTATCAGCCGTATCTACCGGCACAGGCTGCTTATTTACGGAACCTTTGTGCTTGGCTGCGACGGCGACAATACCGACGTATTTGACCGTACCTTTGAATTTGCGGTAAAAAACAAGCTTGCCGTCACGAATTTCAACCCGCTTATTCCCATGCCCGGAACTAAGGTATATTCCCGCATGGAGGAGCAAGGCAGGCTGTTATATAAAAAATGGTGGCTTTCTGACAGGTACAGATACGGCGAAACCGCATTCCTGCCGAAAAACATGACCCCGGAGAAGCTTCGGGACGGCTGCCTAAAAATGCGCACGGATTTCTATTCGGTGAGGTGCGTGCTGAAGCGGCTTTTTTCAAATCCGGTCAATTTCCTGCCGATGAACCTGCTGGTATTTGCTCTGGCGAATATTATTTCCCACAAAGAGATCCGCAGGAAGCAGGGGCAGCTTCTGGGAGGTATTCTTAATGAAACTGACGCTGATTAAGCCGAATATCGGCAGGCGCGAACACAGCCTGTATGTTGACGAGGCAAGAATGGAGCCGCTTCAGCTTGGCATTCTGGCGGCGCTCACTCCGAAAGATATCGACGTTGTGATGTATGACGACCGCATGGAGAAGATCCCCTATGACGAGCCGACTGACTTGGTGGCGATAACCGTTGAAACCTTCACCGCGCGGCGCGCCTATGAGATAAGCGAGGAGTACCGCAGGCGCGGCGTAAAGACCGTCATGGGCGGAATGCACGCAATGCTAATTCCGGAGGAGGTCGCAGAGCACTGCGACTGCGTGATAGTCGGCGACGCGGAGCCGGTCTGGGCGGAAATGCTGGAGGATCTTAGAAACGGCGAACTGAAAAAACGTTATGAACCGGTGCAGCCTACCTGCCCACAGATGAATGTCATTACCCGCCGGGATATCTTTGAGGGAAAGGGTTATCTTCCGATAACTCTGCTGCAATTCTCAAGAGGGTGCAGCCACAAATGCAGCTTCTGCGCGTCCTCAGTGTATTTCAAGGCGCGTCATTTCTGCCGTCCGGTGGAGGACGTCATAAAGGAGATAAAGTCCCAGAAAAGGAAGCTGCTGTTCTTTGTGGACGATAATATAGTCTGCGAACGGGAAAAGGCAAAGGAGCTTTTCCGCGCCCTAATTCCGCTGAAGATTCACTGGGTAAGTCAGGGAAGCATTGATATGCTCAACGACCGTGAGCTTATGGAGCTTATGGTGAAAAGCGGCTGTCTGGGTCTTGTTATCGGCTTTGAGTCGATATCCCCTGAGTGCATCTCGGAGATGAACAAGGGAACTAACAAAAAAGGCTCTGCGGAGATGTACAGAGACGAGATAGAACAGCTCCGCAAATGGGGGTTGCAGACATGGGCGGCGTTTACTGTCGGACATGATGGCGACACGCTGGAGTCAATCCGGGCAACCTGCGATTTCGCTATAAAGAACAAGTTTACATTCGCCGCGTTTAATATACTCATGCCTTACCCGAATACTCCGCTTTATGAAAAGCTGGAGCAGGAGGGGCGGCTGCTGTACGGCGGCAAATGGTGGCTGCATGAGGATTATCGCTTTAATTATGCCAGCATAGTCCCCAAAAACATGACCCCGGAGGAGCTTACGGAGATCTCCTTTGACTGCCGCCGGCGCTTTAACAGCCCGTTGTCAATCTTTAAAAGGGCGCTTGAGCCGCGCACCAATATGCGAAATCCGTACAGGTTTGCGACCTACCTGATATACAACCCCCTTTTCAGAAAAGAGGTTTTCAAGAAGCAGGGAATGAGGTTCGGTCTGAGATCCGGAAGTGAGGAGAATGAAAATGCTTAAAGGAACAGTAAAGCCGATAAGCGGCTGTACCGAGGAGGAGATCTCGGCAATGTACTCGCTTATGGCGGAGTTTTATGACAACACCGACGAGAGCGTTTTCCGGCGCGATTTTTTCAATAAGGACTTCTGCCTTATCCTCCGTCATGAAACGGACGGAATTGTTGGCTTCACCACTCAGAAAGTTATGGAGCTTGAGGTGGACGGCAGAAAGATAAACGGTATGTTCTCCGGAGATACCATAATCCACAAGGATCACTGGGGCGATATAGAACTGTTCAGAGTATGGGCGCGATTCTGGTTCGAGTTTGCGGAGAAATACGATGAGTTTTACTGGTTCCTTATCTGCAAGGGCTACAAGACCTACCGCATAATGCCGCTTTTCTGGTCGGAATTTTACCCGAATTACCGCTGCGAAACTCCAGAGTATGAGCAAAGCATAATTGACGCTTACGCTTCGGCTCTGTACCCGGACGAATACAATCCGGAAAGCGGTGTCATTGAGTACAAAAGCACTAAAGACAAGCTGAAATCCGGCGTTGCAGACGTTGGCGCTCATGAGATGAAGAACAAGGATATCGCGTATTTCTGCGGCGCAAATCCCGGCTATATAGACGGCAACGACCTTGCCTGCCTTGCGAGAATAGACAAGTCGGCGCTGAAAAAGCGCACGGTGGAGCTGCTGTTCAAATGAGCGCCGGTTGCAGGATATTAAACGGCGTCTGCCGCCTGCTGTATCGCAGCGAATACAGGAGATTTACCGCTCCGTGCAGCGTCCAAAGGGTGCAGTCTGATTACCTGATGAAGCTGCTGAAAAGGAACTCGGATACGGTATACGGCAGGAAATACGGCTTTGGGGAAATACGCAGCTATGAGGATTTCGCGCGCCGCGTCCCGCTGACAGTTTACGAGGACTACGAGCCGTACATAGCTGCTGCGGCGGACGGTGAGAAAAATGTGATTACCGCCGAAAATATCAGGCTGTTTGAGCTGACAAGCGGTTCTTCCGGCGGAAAAAAGCTCATTCCCTACACAAAATCCCTGAAAAGTGAATTTCAGCTGGGAATAAAGCCGTGGCTGTACGATATTTACGCTAATGTAAGCGGTGCAGCCTCCGGGAAAAGCTACTGGTCTATCACCCCGGTGACCTCCGGGAAAAGCTTCACGAAAGCGGGAATTCCCATAGGCTTTGAGGAGGACGCAGAGTATTTCGGCTTCATTGAGCAGGGGATAATGCGAAAGCTGTTCGCGGTTGACGGCAGCGTGAAATTCTCCGAGGATATGCGGGATTTTTACAGAAAGACCGCCGTTCAGCTTCTGAAATGCCGGGAGCTTACGCTGATATCCGTGTGGAATCCCACGTTTCTGACGATACTCTGCGATTTTATCCGGGATAATGCGGCGGAGCTTTCGGAGGAATTGCCGGAGCAGCGGAGAGGTGATTTCCTTGAAGCCGCGGAGAATGACCGTTTCGACAGGATCTTCCCGCGCTTAAAAATAATAAGCTGCTGGGCGGACGGAAGCGCGGCGGACTATATCGAAGAGGTGAAAAAGCGTTTCCCCGGTGTGTATATCCAGCCGAAGGGACTGCTTGCGACAGAGTGCTTCACCTCGTTTCCGCTTTGCGGGGAGGAGGGCGCGCGGCTCAGCATTTACTCCCACTTTTTCGAGTTCCGCAGCTTGTCGGACGGGGAGATAGTGACCGCCGACAGGCTTTCTCCGGGGGAATACGAGGTAATTGTCACCACCGGCGGTGGATTTTACAGATACTGTATCGGAGATATAATTGAGGTTCTTGAGGTATATCCCGACCACCCGCCGCGAATTAAGTTCCTGCGCAGAGGGGGAGTTTCCTCCGACCTTTTCGGTGAAAAGCTCACCGAGGATTTTGTGCGGAATGTCTGCCGGGGGCTTGGCATTGCGGATTGCTTCTGCCTGCTCGCGCCGGAGGGAAACAGGTACTGCCTGTATACCACGGCGGAAAGCGTTTCGGGAACAACTCTTGACAAGGCTCTGCGCGAGAGTTATCACTACAATTACTGCCGTCAGTTAGGGCAGCTTTCGCAGGCGGAGGTGACTGTCGTCTGCGGAGATCCAAAAAACGCATATATTTCACGCCTTGCCAAAGACGGAATGAGAATAGGCGATATAAAGCCCGCGTATCTCAGCCGGAAAAGCGGCTGGGGCGACTACTTTGAAAGGAAATAGAACACAATGCTCAAAATCGCTTTGCTTGCCCCTGCCGGAGCTATGCACCGCTATTCCGGAAGCTTCGGAAGATCGCTTCACTACGCGCCGCTTACCCTTACCACGCTGGCGGCTTTAGTTCCGGAGGACGTGGACGCAGAGGTCAGAATATACGATGAAACCGCCGAGAAGATCCCGCTGGACATTGACGCGGAGCTTATCGGGATCACCTGCATAACCGGTACTGCGCCCCGGTGCTATGCCTATGCGGATTATTTCCGAAAGAGGGGAAAGACGGTCATGCTCGGAGGAGTTCACCCGTCAATGCTGCCGGAGGAAGCCGCGCAGCACGCAGATGTGGTTTTCACCGGATTTTCGGAGCAGACTTTTCCGCAGTTCATTCATGATTATGTGAACGGCAGCTATCAGAAATTCTATCACCAGAACAGCGATTTCACCATTGTGGGCAGACCAACTCCCCGCCGGGAGCTGCTCAAATCCAACAGGTACATCACCACCAAAACCGTTGAGACTATTCGTGGCTGCTGCCATACTTGCAGCTTCTGCGCGTATCCCGCCGCTTTCGGAAAGACGGTGTACAAACGCCCAGTGAAAGAGGTCGTGGCGGAGATCGAAGCGCTGAACACAAAGCACGTTGTATTTCCGGACGTAAACCTCATCACCGACAGAGCCTATGCGATAGAGCTTTTTACGGCGCTTATCCCGCTGAAAATAATCTGGCTGGGACTTGTTACGTCCTCCCTCGGAATTGATGACGAGCTTATGACGATATTCAGAAAAAGCGGCTGCAAGGGGCTTCTCATCGGCTTTGAGTCGATAACTCAGGAATCTCAGCAGTACATACACAAGGGCGTGAACAAGGTGGACAGCTATGTTACGCTCATGGGAAAACTTCACGACAACGGAATTCTTGTTCAGGGCTGCTTTGCTTTCGGCGGCGACGAGGAGGACGAGAGCGTTTTCGACCGCACTGTTGAAATGATAATCAAGGCTAAGATAGACCTGCCCAGATACTCGATACTTACGCCGTTCCCGCAGACCCAGTATTACAGGCAGCTTGAGCAGGAGGGGAGGATCATTGAACGAAACTGGGCGATGTATGACGTTCAGCATTGCGTTTTCACTCCGAAGCTCATGACTAAGGAGCAGCTTGAAGCCGGAACAGACCGGGCGTGGCGCGCGACTTATTCCAACTCGAATATCATGAAAAGACTTGCTCCGTTCAGCCACAGCCCGTGGCTTTCTGTTCCGCTCAATCTCGGCTATAAGGGTTACGCTGACAAGTGGCATAAATTCACCCGCGAGGTAATGTGCGACAACTCGGATATTCCTGTACTGTAAAGGATATTGATATGAAAATTACATTCATTCTTCCCGCGATCGGGAAAAAGCCCGGAAAGAAATACATAGGCACATGGAAAATGGAGCCGCTTACGATAGCGACCCTCAAAGCGCTGACCCCTGCCGGAATAGAAACCGAGCTTTTCGATGACAGAATAGAGCTTATTGATTACAACACCCCCACCGACCTCGTATGTATCACGGTGGAAACCTACACCGCAAAGCGGAGCTACAATATCGCAGCGAAGTTCCGGGAGAGAGGTATCCCGGTGGTCTTGGGCGGCTATCACGTCACCCTCTGTCCGGAGGAAGCGGCTCAGTACTGCGACAGCGTTATCGTGGGCAATGCGGAAACAGTGTGGGGAACTATGCTTGAGGATCTGAGGAACGGAGCGCTGAAAAAGACCTATCTCGGAGGCGTCGGAGAATATGACATTCAGCCGGACAAGAGCATATTTGAGGGCAAGAAATACCTTCCGGTGTCGCTGGTGGAAACCGGCAGGGGCTGCTGCCACAGTTGTGAATTCTGCTCCATTTCGAAGTTCTATTGCAGCAAATATTACACCCGCGATCATAGTCTTATCGTTGACGATATCAGGAAATCAAAGCATAAGTATACATTTCTTGTTGACGATAATTTGGTTGCCGACCGCGCCAATGCAATGAAGCTGTTTGAGGAGATCACTCCGCTGAAAATCAAATGGGCGGGGCAGGGAACGCTCTCAATGGCTAAGGACGAAGCATTGCTACGCGCCATGAAAAGGAGCGGCTGTGAGATAATCCTCATCGGCTTTGAGAGCCTTAACAAAGAAAATCTCCAGCAGATGAACAAGTCCTTTAATTACGCGCTGGGAGAGCGCGACGAGCTTGTGAAGCGCATTCATGACGCAGGAATAGGTATCTACGCTACCTTTGTTTTCGGTTATGATAATGATGACGAGCGCACGATAAACGACGCTGTGGAGTTCGCAAAAAAGCATAATTTCTACACCGCCGCGTTCAATCATCTCCTGCCTTTCCCGAATACCGCGCTGTACGACCGGCTCAAAGCCGACAACCGCCTGATATACGACAAGTGGTGGCTTGCGGAGGGCTACAATTACGGCGAGCTTGCCTTTGATCCGAAGCGTATCTCCGCCGAAAAGCTGAGCAGGCTCTGCCGGGACGCACGAAAGGAGTTCTCGGCGCCTAAGACCGTACTTAACAGGGGCTTTGCTTCCCTCAGCAGGACAAGCCCATTGTTGTGGTGGCTTTTCTGGGGAATGAACCTGCGCCTCGGTGAAGAGATCGACCAGAAAATGAACGTTCCGATCGGAGAAAACCTTGATGAACTTCCGAAATAACAAGTATACGCTGAGATTTGCTGACAGCTCCGACAATGAGGGGATAAGAGAGATATTTGAAAGCGGCAGATTCAGCGGCGGGATAAGCGTGCAGTATCTGCGAAATCCCGCTCCTTATGAGTCCTTTTCGGCTGACGGCGACCTCAACCGTATCATGGTGATCATCGACAACGAAAACGGCAGGACTGCCGCCGTGGGAGGGGCTGTCGTAAGGCGGGAATTTGTAAACGGCGGGGTTGAAAACTGCGCGTATCTGACCGGACTTAAAATCCACCCGGATTACCGCCGGAAGATCTCGTTTATTGCCGCGGCATACGAGTTTTTGCACGAGGGGATTGCGGACTGCAAATACTGCTACACCACGATACTTGACGACAATGCGGACGCTATCTCCCTGCTCGAAAAAAAGCACCGGAATATGCCGGAATACAGGTATCTCGGACACTATACCACCTACTGCTTTCATGGAGGAAAACGGCTTATCCCTGTCGAAAAGAACAACACGGACGGCTTTGAGCGGCTGATGAAAACCCACTTTTCTGCGCAAAGCCTTGTGCCAGTCGATCAGAATTATCCCGGCTTCGGGAAAAAGGATTTCTTCTGTTACCGGGAAAACGGAGAGATACTAGCCTGCTGTTTTATCGGCGATCAGCAGGAATACAAGCAGTATAAGATGTGCTCATACGGAGGGATCTATAAACTGCTGGCAAAGCTCCCCATAGGGCTTCTGGGATATCCGGAATTCCCCCAGCCGGGGAGCGTTATTAATCACGGAGTTGTGTCTTATCTGTATGTCAAGGACAACGACAAAAAGCTGTGCGCGGATTTCCTGCGCTCGGCAGCGGCGGAAACAGATTTCTCGCTGCTTATCTGGGGAGGATTTGAAAACAATCCGCTGTGTAAAGCGCTTGACAGCATGAAAACCGTTCACTACGGAAGCAGACTTTATTCTGTTGTATGGGACAATTCCCGGGACATTTCCGGAATAATAGGCGTTGAAGCCGCGCTGCTTTGAGCAAAAAGCAGGCGGCTTTTTTTCATTGTTAAAAGCAAATTATAGGACATCAGGTATTTTTTTTCAGTAATTTGGAAAAGTAATAAAACGGATCCTTCTGATCCTTTCAAAGCAGATCATAAATTCCGATATACAGAAAGGAAATACCAACGTGAAAGACAAGATATTTGGAGTATTACAGCGGGTCGGGCGCTCGTTCATGCTGCCTATCGCAATACTTCCTATCGCAGGACTTCTTCTTGGAATAGGAAGCTCCTTCACAAACGCCACCACGCTTGAAACCTACGGTCTTACGGAGGTCATCAAGGAGGGCGGAATACTTTACACGATCCTCGATATTATGAGCAAGACAGGCAGCGTTGTTTTTGACAATCTGCCGCTGTTGTTCGCAATGGGCGTAGCTATCGGCATGGCGAAGAAGGAGAAATCCACCGCCGCGCTTTCCGCCGCAGTGGCTTATCTCATCATGAATACCACGATCAGCGCGCTGATAGAATCAAACGGCGGAGTTGGGGCAATGGCGCCGAATTCTACCGCCACAGTGCTTGGAATAACAACGCTGCAAATGGGCGTTTTCGGCGGTATTATCGTAGGTCTTGGAGTTGCGGCGCTTCACAACAGGTTTTACAAGATACAGCTTCCGCAGGTGCTTTCGTTCTTCGGCGGAACAAGATTTGTGCCGATAATAAGCAGCGTTGTTTATCTAGCGGTGGGCATTTTGATGTTCTTTGTCTGGCCAATTGTACAGAGCGGTATCGCGCAGCTTGGAAAGCTTGTGCTTGAGTCGGGATATGCCGGAACATGGATCTACGGAATTATCGAAAGGGCGCTCATTCCATTTGGTCTGCATCATGTGTTCTATATGCCTTTCTGGCAGACGGAGCTTGGCGGTTCAATGATCATTGACGGAGTGGCTGTTCAGGGCGCGCAGAACATTTTCTTTGCAGAGCTCGCTTCAGGAACCACCGGGCATTTCTCGGTATCCGCCACAAGATTTATGTCGGGCAAATTCCCGTTCATGATCTTCGGACTTCCGGCGGCTGCGCTGGCTATGTACAAAGCGGCTCGCCCCGAAAAGAAAAAGCAGGTGGGAGGTCTGCTGCTCTCCGCGGCGCTGACATCAATGCTCACTGGTATCACTGAGCCGTTGGAGTTTACGTTCCTGTTCGTTGCTCCGCTCATGTATGCGGTGCATTGTGTGCTTGCCGGTCTTTCCTATATGCTGATGCACATTCTGAACGTAGGCGTTGGAATGACATTTTCCGGCGGACTTATCGACCTGACGCTTTTCGGAGTGCTTCAGGGCAACGACAAGACCAACTGGCTGTGGATAATCGCAGTGGGAGTTTTGTACGCGGTAGTATATTACTTCCTGTTCTATTTCATGATAACAAAGCTTGATCTTAAAACCCCCGGCAGAGAGCCTGAGGGCGAGGAAACCAAGCTTTATACCCGAAAGGACGTAGACGCGCGGAAAAAGGCTAATAAAGCCAACGCGCTTACCAGTGCGCTTGTGCTGAAGGGTCTGGGTGGAAAGGAGAATATCTCCGATCTTGACTGCTGCGCAACAAGACTTCGTGTAACGGTGGCGGATCCCTCGCTCACTGACGAGGGCGCGCTCAGACAGAGTGGAGCCTCCGGAGTTATTAAAAAGGGCAATGGTATTCAGGTCGTGTACGGCCCGCTGGTTTCGGTCATCAAGTCAGATCTTGAGGACTTTATGGACTCCCCGGAGTCTGACAGGCTGGACAAGTTCCTGTCGCAAAACCAAAGCGCAGATACCGCACCGGAAGCAGAAACCGAAACCCGCTCCGGAAAAATCACAGGTGAAACTGTACTCTCCGCGCATATGAACGGAATTGCAGTTCCTCTGTCCGAGGTGGAGGACGATGTGTTCTCGCAGGGAATACTTGGTGACGGAGCGGCTATACGTCCGGAGGACGGAAATCTGTATTCTCCTTGCAGCGGAGTAGTCCAAATGGTAGCCGACACAAAACACGCAGTGGGAATTCTTTCCGACGGCGGCGCGGAAATTCTGCTTCATATAGGCATAGATACAGTAAATCTTGGCGGGAAGTATTTCACGGCTCATGTCAAGGAGGGCGACCGGGTAAATACCGGTGATCTGCTGATAACCTTTGACATTGACGAGATAAAGACAGCCGGATATAACACTGTAACTCCTATGCTGATAGGAAACACAGACGATTATTCGGAGGTGAGCCTTGCCGCAGAGGGCAAGGTCGCAGCAGGAAACGGATTTCTTGCATTAATTTCCAAGCAATGAGAATAAAATACACGGTATCAGCCGCAGACGACTGGTGCCGTGTTTTATTATGCTGCTATCTGTTCAGATAAGCTTAATGTTGTATAACGTAATCCTTGACAGAATAACATAATATGAGTATAATAAAAGAGTATTAGATTAAGTTGGCACATTTTATTTAAGGCAACACCGCACAATTACCGGCTATCGCCTTTGCCGTCCGCTTGCTTGAATCTTTTCCGTCATCTTGCACAAATTTCGCTTGACGGGCGTCAGCCCGCCTTCTCTCAATTTGTACAACCTGACGAAAAATCTGACGGCGCAATCGAACGACAATAATTATGCGGTATTGCCTTAAATGTCAGAGGAGCAGTAAGATGAAAGAGGAAATATCTCTTGAGGAGCTGAGAGCGCTTCCCGGAGAAAGCTATACAGTAATTGACATAAGGGACAGCTATGCCTTTGAACTGGGGCATATTGACGGAGCAGTGAATATTCCGTCGGAGCAGCTTGACGAGAGCGACCTTCCAAAGGACAGTATGCTTGTTATCTGCTGCCGCAGCGGAGTGATCAGCGCGGACGCCGCCGAACGCCTCAGAGAGCGCGGAATGAACGCCGTTAATCTGGAGGGAGGCTATGTCCGCTGGCTTGGTGAGAAGATCCGCAAGGAGAGCAGCGCGGCAAAGGCGGCGGATATCGAGCGCAGCATCAGAAAGAAATTCCACCGCACGATATTCAGCAAGTTCACCAAAGCTATCACGGAATATGAGCTGGTAAAGCCGGGAGATAAAATCGCCGTTTGTATTTCCGGCGGCAAGGACTCCATGCTTATGGCGAAGCTTTTTCAGGAGCTGGAGCGGCACAGGAAGTTCCCGTTCAGTCTTGTATTTCTGGTTATGGATCCCGGATACAGCAGCGAAAATCGCGCGATCATCGAGGGAAACGCGCAGCTTATGAATATTCCGGTCACATTTTTTGAAACGGACATCTTCAACTCGGTCTATAATGTAAAGAACAATCCCTGTTATCTCTGCGCCCGCATGAGAAGAGGTCATCTTTACAGCAAGGCAAAGGAGCTTGGCTGCAACAAGATCGCGCTGGGACATCATTTTGACGATGTTATCGAAACGATATTGATGGGCATGATGTACGGCGGACAGGTGGAAACAATGATGCCGAAGCTGCACAGCGCACATTTCGAGGGAATGCAGATAATCCGCCCCATGTATTACATCAGGGAATCCGAGATCAAGCACTGGGCGGCATACAACGGGCTGAGCTTTATTCAGTGCGCCTGCCGTTTCACCGATACCTGCACCACCTGCAATCCTAACGGCGAAACAAGATCCAAGCGTCAGGAGATTAAGCAGCTTATAGCCCAGATCGCAAAGGATAATCCCCAAATAGAAATGAATATTTTCAGAAGCGTGGAAAACGTGAATTTGAATAAGATCGTGTCCTATAAGTCTAACGGAGTTGTGCACAGCTTCTTAGAGGGATATGACGATTAATTATTGAAAAAACAGCGGCTATACCTCACATGGGTATAGCCGTTTTTTTGTTAAATCATCACATCGCAGCACTCAAAGTCATTGTCAATATAGTGCGCAATAAATCTCGCCTTGAAGCGGCGTTTTTTGCATATTCCCTTATCCTTTCCGGAAACGTCCAGATCTTCCGGAAGTACGAATTTGATGCACCTTACAGTTACATCGCGGCAGGAATCGCCGGTATGCGCAGGGATCGTCATGGTTTTCATACCGCGCTTGTATTCCATGTCATCATAACCCACCTCGGTGACAATTGCCGCCAAAGCCACCCGCTTATGCGGGCAGACATTTTTCAGAGTTACGGTAAGCTGCAAGATCCGCCCAAGCGACTCCATTCCAAGCTCGCCTGCGTCATATTCAACAGCGTCCTCGCAGCCGTCGATATCAATATCCACAGGCTCAGGGCACATCTCTGGGAATACGTCTGTACCGCAGTCTACCGTGATATATGGCGACGGGAAATCAACCACGTTGTGCTCCGCGTCGTCGTAGTCTATCGACTCGTTCACCTCGATACTGCCTGAACACGGCCCGATATGCTCCACTGTGAACTCCAGAACCGCGCCCTCGCTCTTGGAAACGCCAAGCTTATCTATCTTCCAGCGCAGCGAATTTGCGTCAAGCACACTTGCTGTTCCCTTTGTCGGCGCAGTCAGCGATGTGATCTTAAAGCATGGAGATACCGTGTCGGTGATTACAATATCCGTTGCGCCGGGCTTGGAGATATTGCGCGCAAGGTCTTCAAACAGCTTGTCAAGCTCCTCATCGTCCGGAGTAATCGCGACATAAGCGGAGTCCGGGTCTGACGCCCATTCGTTGAGTGCCTGTTCGTCAAGTCCGCCGTTGCCCGAAAGCCCTATGCAGTATATGATAATACCCTGCGCTTTTGCGGAGGCTGCGACAGGATCAGGATCTCCGCCGGCAGTGGTTACTCCGTCTGTAAACATGACAATCACTTTCTCGTTTGCAGTCGATGAATCAAAAAGCTGTATCGCTTTTTCAAAGGCGTCGGCGTGATTGGTGAACTGTGCAGTGGTAAGCGCGTCCACCGCCGCATTAAGTTCAGCTACCGAGGTGATAAGCTGAGTGTCCTGAGTTGCGGTGCTTGCAAAGCTCACGATACCGATATGGCTTCCGTTGCCGATATGACCGTCATGCGCTCCGTCTGTGGATTCATCAATTATCTGAATGAACCTCTTTGCGCCGCTTTTCAGATTGGCAAGGGGGCTTCCCGCCATACTTCTGGAGCGGTCAAGAACCAGAACAATGTCCGTGGGATTGGATACAATGTCCGGCTCTGCCGCTAAAGATAATTTTATATTAAAAGAGTCTCCGCACTTGATGCTTGTTGCGCTGAGCTCCTTGTTAGAGGTCGTTACACCCATTGATATTCATTCCTTTCCGAGCTGTTATTAAGCTCATTTTAATATATGAGAAAGGAAAAGTATGTGTTACAGAATGTTGTATATTATTGTATGCGCAAAACGCAGGATCACTGTGCTTAAATTGTAGGCATAGTTTAGGAAACGCTGATTTTGATACGCTTCGCTTTAATCAGTGTGTCCTTAAAAATCAATCGTTGGTTGAAAGTTATACGCCAATAAACTGTTATTTGAAGTTTTAAACTACAAATAAGTTGAATTCAACTTAAACTTGTGTTATAATATAGAAAAGCTCAGGGAGGGTGCAGAATATGGAAAACACATTCAACACGAATCTTCGCAGAATACGCAAGGAAAAAGGAATAACTCAGGAACAGCTTGCCGAAGCGGTGGGAGTATCTCCGCAGGCGGTTTCCAAATGGGAGATGAACAGCTTCCCAGACGCGGCGCTTCTGCCGAAAATCGCCGAACGTCTGGGTGTTTCTATTGACGAGCTGTTCGGACGGAAAAACGAAAGCATTTCCATATACGACAGGGTAATGGAGCATATCAAAGCCACCCCCGCCGAAAAGCAATTTGACGAGGCATTCAGCATTTGCAGGGCGATGATAATGGGGAAAGGCGGCTGCCCGAGGTATGAACCGCTGATGCCGGATATTCTTGACTGCAAGTACGAAATCCACAGCCGTATGGATTTCTTCGAGGGCTTTATGGAAACGCGAAACAACGCGGATTTGCAATATTTTTTCCTGTTCCCCGAGCCTGAGTGCGGCTACGATAAGGTGCTGAAATACGACGAGCGGTATGTGAAACTGTTCAGTGTGTTGGCAAAGCCAAACGCGCTGAAAGCTTTGTATTTCCTCGCGGGCAGGGACGGCACGATGTTCTTCAAAAAGGACACGCTTGTTCATGAGCTGGGGATTTCCGCCGAAAACGCAAATGAGATAATTTCCGCTTTCTGTGACATCAGGTTTATCTGGGAGGCGACCCTAAACGTCGGTGAAAGCAGCGAGAAAATATACCAGTACATTGCGCGCTGCGAACTGGTGGCATTCCTCACCGCCGCGCGATACTTCATGTGTCCGCCGAACAGCTTCAACTATAATAGCGATTGCAGGCATAAGCGTTATTTCAAAAACGACACCTACAAAAAGGAGAGCAGTGATGAAAAAGAAAAATGAAGAGAAGCAGAACCCGCTGCACCATGATTACGGTCTTTGGAGCAATATCCGCTGGACGTTCTCCGCAATGCGGCGGTATTCCAAACGGCTGATGATACTCATTCCGATAGGCATAATCTGCGCCCCGCTGATGAACTATCTGTGGACGTTCATCTCGAAATTCGTTATCGACATGATAACCGGCGAAGCGGGCTGGGAAGCGCTTTTGTGGCTGATGGGAATATTCACGGTAATTCAGATTACCTCGACCATGCTGAATACCTTCTATTACAGCGAGATATGGTGGCGGTTCATAGCGGTTCGGTTCGGGCTGATGAGTGAGAAGAACGCAAAGGTGATGAGCATAGATTTCCAGCACCTTGAAAATTCTGATGTCATGGACTGCTATCAGAAAGCAAACAACGCTTGCAACAGCAATGACGCAGGTGTTGAGGGACTGATGCGGAGCATTGTGAATTACCTCTGCACGGCGGCGGTAGCGGTCACGGGAATAATTATCCTCGGAACGCTGAACATCTGGATGGTCACGCTGATGATAGTAATTTCGATCGTGACTTGTGTAGTGGGCGACAGGTTCAACAAATATTCCAAGGAAAAGATATGGGATCCGCTTGCTCCGTGGTGGCGGCGTGACAATTATATGCGCCAGCAGATAACCGATTTTGCTCCGGCAAAGGATATCCGGCTTTTCGGGCTGAGAGAGTGGCTGGTCGGGAAATACCGCGAGCTGAAAAAGGAGCGCCTTGACGCACAGAAAAAGAACACCGTACTGTGGTTCTGGGCTTCGGTCTTTGCGAGCGTTATGATTGCTCTTTCCCACTGTGCGATTTACGGCTGGCTCATCTGGTCGGTAGTGTACGACGGGCTTTCGATAGGTAATTTCAGCCTGTATCTTGCCAGCGCCGCTACGCTGTTTCAGTACATAAATCAGCTGCTTAACGGCGTGAGCACGCTGTTCGAGAAAAGCCGTCAGGTGGACGATTTCCGCAGCTTCCTAGACTTCGACGGCGGCGATAAATCCGACAGCGGCAAGCCTGTCCCCGAATTTGACAGCTATGAGTTTGAGTTCCGTAATGTTTCGTTCAAGTACCCGAAATCCGAGAATTACGCGCTGAAAAACCTGTCGCTCAAGCTGAACGCAGGGGAGAGGCTTGCAGTGGTGGGGCTTAACGGAGCGGGGAAATCCACGTTCATAAAACTGCTTCTGCGGCTGTACGAGCCGACTGAGGGTGAGATCCTGCTGAACGGCGTGGATATTCGGGAGTACAACAAGCAAAGCTATTACCGTGTATTTTCGCCGGTATTTCAGGACGTGGAGCTGTTCGCATTCCCGCTTGCGGAGAACGTTTCGATGAGCTCCCCCGAAAACACTGATAAAAAGCTGGCGGAGGACTGCCTGAATGCGGCGGGTTTCGGTGACAAGCTTGCGGAGCTTCCGCACGGAGTAGATACAGAGATCCTCAAAATTATCCACGATGACGGAGTTGACCTTTCCGGGGGAGAAAAGCAGAAGCTTGCGCTTGCGAGAGCGCTGTACAAAAACGCGCCGGTGGTGGTTCTTGACGAGCCGACGGCGGCGCTTGACGCTATCGCGGAAAGCAAGCTGTACAATGATTTCGACAAGCTGATAGGCGGAAGCACTGCTGTTTATATCAGTCACAGGCTGAGTTCAACGCAGTTCTGCAAAAACGTTGCGATGTTCAAGGACGGCGAGCTTTGCGAGTATGGCACGCACGAAAGCCTTATGGAGAAAAACGGCGCGTATGCGGAGATGTTCCGTTTGCAGGCGCAGTATTATGTTGACGAGGAGGTGGCGGAAAATGTCTGAACAAAAGCAGAAAGGAATAACTCGTGAAACGCTGAAATTCGTGTTCAAGACCGCTTGGAAAGAAAGACCGTCGGTGTTCCTCGTGTATGCAATGAGGTTCGTTGCAGAATTTGTTGATAAAATGCAGAACGCAATAATGGCGAAGTTCATTATTGACGAGCTGGTGCTGGTGATAAGCGGCGGCGAATTCTCACAGCATCTAACAAATGCTCTGATTTATGCAGGAATTTACATCTGCGTTCAGCTATTGATGAACGTTCTGCGCAGCGTGGCGGATCAGCTTGAATCGGTACACGCAGAGTGGTTCAGTGAGCATATCGACATTCAGCTTGCCGACCACACCATGAAAATGGATTACGAGCATACAGAAGACCCTGAGGCTCTCGACACGCTTCAAAAGGCGCAGGAGGGAATGAGCTGGTACAGCGGCGGTATCGTGGGAATTCTTGGCGCTGTGTTCGGACTGGTGAACAATGCTGCGGCGCTGCTGGGCGTTTCGGTGATAATTCTGTTCACCTGCCCGTGGCTGCTTCCGGTTCAGGTTGCGGCGCTGGTAGTTATCACGATATTCAATGCAAAAAACAAGAAAATCGAGCAGGAGAGCTTCCTTAAACTCGCAAAATCCAACCGGATATTTGGCTATGTTTTCTATCAGTTATCGGATTTCCGGCTTGGAAAGGATATCCGACTTTATGACAGCGCAAAGATGATGTGCGACAAAGCGAAAATGTACTCTGATGAACAGGTGGATATATGGCATGACACCTCGGCAAAACAGCGCAAAAACAGTTGGGTGACGGACATTGCAAACTCACTGCGGGACGGTATAAGCTATTTCTACATAGGATTTCTTGCGGTGACAAAGGCAATTACTATCGGCGATTTTTCAATGTGCGTCAGCGCCGCTGGAACGCTCTACTGGAGCCTTTACGGAATTGTCAGCGGAATGCAGGACATCACCCAGAAATGCGCCTACGCGCACAGATACATTGAATTCATGCGGTTCCCTGCGGCAATGGAAAAGGGCACAAAGCCAATTCAGCCGGGTGAGCACACGATAGAATTACGTCATGTCAGCTTTAAGTACCCGCGCTCGGAGAAGCTGGTTCTGCGGGATATAAACCTCACGATAAAGTCCGGGGAGCACCTGTCAATTGTCGGATTGAACGGCGCAGGAAAGACCACGTTCATAAAGCTTTTGTGCAGGCTCTATGATGTGACCGAGGGAGAAATTCTGGTTGACGGCGTGAATATCAAGGAATACTCTGACGAGGAGTACAGGAAGCTGTTTGCGGTGGTATTTCAGGACTTCCAGTTGTTTGCGTTCAGCCTGCGGGAAAATATCGCGTTCGGCGAGCAGGCAGATGACGAAGGATTGGAACGTGTGCTGAAGCTTGCAGGGCTTTGGGAGGACGCGCAGAAGCTTCCGCAGGGTCTGGACACCATGCTCTACAAAAGCTTTGACGAGAACGGCACCGACCTTTCCGGAGGTCAGCGGCAGAAAACCGCGATCGCTAGGGCGCTGTACCGAAACGCTCCGGTGGTTATCCTTGACGAGCCGACAGCGGCGCTTGACCCTGTTGCCGAATATGAGATCTATCGCCAGTTCAACACGCTTGTCGGCGGAAAGACGGCGGTGTATATTTCCCACCGTCTGTCAAGCTGTAAATTCTGCGATAGAATAGTGGTTTTCGCTGATGACACAATAAAGGAAAATGGAACGCATGACGAGCTTGTTTCTCTTAGCGGCGGAATTTATGCAAAAATGTTCGCGGAGCAGGCAAAGTATTATGTAGGAGCGGCTGATTAATTTCACTGAGAGTAAATTCTGACTGCCGTTGAGAAAACAGGTCAATCAAAATAAGCATCGACCCGCCGGGAGCGTATCAGCTACGGCGGGTCGATTTTTGTATATTGTCTATTTTAATGCTACCCTTGAAGATAGATGTATTCCACTTTCCAGCCGCTGTCGGTTTTCCGAAGTCCAATATCAAGATAGAAAAGCATATCTCTGTCTAAAAGTGCGAATTTATACACAGCAGGGTAAACTTTGCCGGTTTCGAATGCCGCAATGGAATCATCAATCAGCGTCAGGTCCGAATAATCAAGCTTGCCAAAAAGGTTTTCGCTGTTCTCTGAAAGTCCTGTGTCATATTCGGGGTCAACCAGATATTCCGATAGCTGCTCCTTGTCATTGCGTAGGTATTCTTCTGCCGCATTTGTTGCGGTTTTCTGAAAACTGATCCCGTCCTCCGTAGATAGCAGATTGCTGTTTATATTTACGAATTGTACTGTCCGCGTCCATTCGCCGCCGATTTTTTTGATCGTGTAGGTTACGCTGACTTCCTTTTCCGTAGCCGTTATATTTCCGACAGTTGTTCTAAATACAAGCTTGTCTGGCGCTTCGGAAACAAGATAAACGGGATAAAGATGATACCAATCGTCATGAAGAAGCCTTTCGCCGCTGTCTTTGTCGTTATACTCAATAAACAGCAGCATATCCATATCAATGCCGTAATCACGGGATAATTCGCGGAGCCTGTAAACGCTCAGAAGGCTTTTTTCGGGAGCATTTATCGGCTCCGCTGTTTTTCTGTAAACGGCAGGCTTGTGAGGTAAATCTTCAATATCATACAGCCAGCTGCCGCCAAACGATTCATTATCTGCGCTTTCGGGCGGGATGGAATTCATCATCTGCCGGTACTCTACATACGGCTCGTGATACATGGTTTCCGGTGAATTGATATCCAGCCAGAACAGCTCGCATTCGCCGCTCCCCTGAATAACAAAAGCGAGTACATTCTCACTGATGATATAAAAATTATCAAAGCGAAAAGCGTTGGTTTTACAAAAATACGCTTGTTCGGTATCGTCAATGACCATTTTCTCCGAGAAGGTACTATCCGAGGTTTCCCAAGTTCCGAAAAAGTATTTTCTGAAAAGCTCATAGTCATTGGATATCTCCCAAATGTTAATGTCAATGTAGTACTTGCCCTGCCCGAAACCAATAAAGCCCAAGAGGTCAAGCGGTTCGTATTTTGTATTATCGGGCAGCGTCAGATTATTGCCGGGTGTGCTGCTTTCTATGAGGTCTACTCCCTTTGACGGAAAGAATGCCGAGGTGAGCGCGAAAACTCCCGCAATCGCTCCAACGCCTGCGGCTGCGCCGACAGCAGCAAAGAGGATGTGTCTTCTGCGGAGTATCTTTTTCTGCCTTTTAAGCACATTCTGCGCCATCTCATGACTAGTTTTCATACTCAAAGCCCTCCTCCTGCAAAATTGATTTCAGCTTTTGCCTTGCTCTGAACAGAATATTGTTGCCCTGTCGCTGTGTTTTTCTGATAACTCCCGCTGCCTGCGCGATATTCATGTCCTCAAAATAAACCAGATATACCATTTCACGCTGATTTATAGGCAGACTTTCTATTGCAGAATAAAGCGCGCGATATCGCTCCTGCCTTAACAGCCGCTGTTCAGGGCAGTCCAATACCTGTACATTTTCAGCCTGCTCCAGCGGTACACATTTCCGGAAAGCCGCACTGCGCAGATAATTAAGCGCCTTGTTCCGGGCTATGGTGTACAGCCATGTCCTGAATCGGGCATCCTCGGTGAATTTCGGCTTTTTTACCGCAAGAGTAACAAAGGTGTCCTCGGTCAGCTCTTCGGCTATGTCAGCACATCTGACATACTGCATTAGAAAGAAGATCAAGCTGTCCTTGTACAATTCAATGACCTGTTCCAGCCCAAAGTCGTCGCCGGAAAGAAATCGTTTGTAGGCTTCTGTTCCCCCGTCCAATATCACCCGCTCCTTTTCTGTATAATTACCTTTTCACTTACTTAAACACGCGAAAACGGAAAATGTACCGTTTCTTTGAAATTTCAGTTAGAATTTTTTTATATCGGAAACGTCACTTCACGTTGTGGTTCACATTCGCATAACAAAGCCGTTTCCGAAGCAAATAATTGCGGATTTTGATACGTTTTTATGATGTTATCGGAGAAACTGTTTTCACGGGGCAGGGAAGATGAGTTTCAGAATTCATCGGCATGGTTCATGAAGAAATCAAAGTACGCCCGAACTCCGGGCAATTCTGTCCAGCGTCTGGGTACGATGCCGTTGTCAATGTCGTACACCACAGCGTTTTCCATCGCAAGCAGAAACGGCGAGTGCGTTGAGATTATGAGTTGTGAACCAAGCTCCACCTGTGACGAAAGCATAACTGCAAGTTCCTGCTGGCGCTTGGGGGAAAGGCTGTTTTCCGGCTCGTCAAGCAGGAAAAGTCCCTCTTCGCAGAGAAGGTCGTAGAAATAGCGGATAGCTGTCTCGCCGTTGGAGTGTTCACGCTCATTTTTGCCGAGGTACTTCTGGGTGAATTTCGATTTTGTCAGCCTTTTTGCGTCATATTGCAGGTGAAGCTGGTCTGCGTCAACGGCTGTGAATTTCCCGCCATTGTACTTAGCATTCATGTACTGGGTGAAAATCTCCTCGCGCTTCTGGTCAATTCCGGCGTTCAGCGCACGGAGGTTCAGCATATAGTCAAACACATCATCGCTGGTAACTATCCTGCGGTTTTCGGGGAGAGTGCTGTCCAGCTCAAATGAGCAGCAGCTGAGGTATTCCTCAAAGAACGACGAGCGATTATATGCCGCCGAGCGCTTTGCACCTATTGCTTCGGCGATAACGTTCAGCATGGTAGTCTTTCCGGAGCCGTTGCCGCCATAGAGAATAGTCAAAGGTGCAAATTCAAGCACGATAGGCTCCATACGTCGGAGCACTCCGAAAGGGTAGTAGCTGGAGAAGCAAGGGTTTTCATTTTTCATGAAGAATTTGTCTTCATCATTGTCGGTTGGGAATGAAAATTCGGAAAGATATAACATGGAAGCTCCTTTATATAGATATCAATACCGTTATTATACAACATGATCATTTTCAAGTCAATATTCAACTGTATCAAATTTGGAGCTGATTTAGGAAACCGAAGAAATATCCCCAAAGAAAGAGAACCCGTCATACAGCACACATACAGTGCCGTATGACGGGAAAAGCATTCAGCTTCGGGCATAGGCGCTTTCATGCCCTATTCCTTTGCGCTGGAGAGAGCCTGTTTTATTCTTTCTGTCACCGCCATATATTTTCTGGAATAGATATACGGCATGAGCGAGTATTCGTCAAGGTCTACCGACCGGGAGTGCACCGGCTTTTCACCGCGCCTGAAAAGCCAGTTAGTTCCTACGGGCATATCGAGTATATCTGGAAGAGGTCTGTTGGCGCGTTTTGCGATTATTTCCGCCGTGTCCACATCATTTCCGCCCATATAGATAAGCGTGTCGCAGTTGTCCATTATCGTGTGAGCGCTGCTGCCATATCCCTTTACAAGCTGTGATTCCGATTGCAGGATAATGGTAGCTGAAATGTTCCTTGAGCGGATATTTGAGATAATGTTCTCAAATCCCTCTATCCGGCAGTTGGTTCCGAAATCGTCCAGCATGAAGCGGACAGGCACGGGCAGTCTGCTGTCTTCACATTCTTCATCAGCAAACGTGCAAAGCATATTCATAGCCTGACTGTAAAACGTGTTGACAAGAATATCCCTTGAGCGGTCTGTATCGCTTACTTCGATGAATACTGCTGTTTTTTTCTGACCTATTCTGTGGAAATCAATAGTCGGCTTTGTCATCATTTCCTGTATATCAGGAGTATCGAGCGCGCCGATATTGCTCTGGATAGTGACAAGTATAGTCATCATGGTTTTGACTGGAGTCATTCGGAATTTCAGGTACTGCTGGTAGCTCCATGGTTCACGTCCGCATTCCGCTTTGTATACGGTTACCAGACTGTCCATATCCCTGTCGAAAAGGCACTTCCTGCCGTCAGTGATCTGGTCTGCATCAATGCGCGTGAGCAGTCTGCCTATCTCGCCGAATGTCATCTTTTCAGCGGGATACTCCGAGTCAACCATAAACGCTATCACAGCTGAGAGCAGAAGCTCGCCGCTCTTGTCCCAGAACGGATCGGCAGTGGTAGATTCCTTTTTGCCGGCGTAGGTCAGATAATGCGCAAGCTTCCTTATCTCATCGGGGGTCTTGACGTAGCAGAGCGGATTGTATCCGTCTGACTTTTCGGGGTGAATGAAATTCAGATGAATGATATCATAACCGAGGTGCTTCATATAAGCGCCGTACTTGTTCATCAGGTTTCCCTTGGGGTCGGACACAATGTAGCTTCCCACTCCGGCAAGAAGATTTGGAGTTAAGACGCTTCTTGTCTTGCCGCCGCCCGATGTTGCCATTGCGATAACGTTATTGTTGAGCCTTGTCTTGATGCCGTCCATGCTAACGACCTCGCCGTTGGGCAGGATCATTCCCTCACTTTGTCTTGCAAGCATGATATTGTTTTCAAATCCTGTCGGATTTCTCATATTAATGTCCCTCCTTGAAAATACTTCTGACCTCATCGCATATTCCGAATTTTACCGCCTCTTCTGCGTCCATGAAATTGTCGAAAGAGGTAGCCCGGTTTATTTCCTCGATCTTTCTGCCTGTGTGCTTTGCCAGTATTCCGTTTACCAGCTCCCTGACCCTGAGAATGCCCTGCGCTTTCTTTTCGATCGTGGTTGCTGAACCTCCGAAGCTGTCAAGAATAAGCGGCTCATGTATCATCACCTGAGAATGGGGGAGTATGAAACGATGACCCTTTCTTCCGCCTGCAAGAAGGAGAGCAGCCATACTTGCCGCAATTCCCGTGCAGTAAATGTCTATCCCATATGGATAAGCCTGAATGATATCGTACATCAGAAGTCCGGATCTAAGCTCGCCGCCGGCGCTGTTTATATAGAGCCTGACGCTGCTTTCCTGCGATTCCATGACTTTCATGAGCGAAGCAAAGCGCACCGCCGATTCATAATTTATTTCCCCGGTAATAAAGATGTCTCCGTTTCCCGAATTGATGGAGAAGGCGCTGTATTCGCTCATTCCTCCTGATTGTCTTAGTGTAACGTTTTCTGTGATGCCGCATATTGAATTGTCTGCCATAGCTTTTACCTCCTGTGATCTCGGTTTGTGTCTTTATTATAGCCGTTTCCCATACCTTGTTCAATTCTCTTTTGGGTATATTCGGATTATACCGAAAAATGTATATAAAGGGTTGAACTGCCGCATGATCTGTGGTATAATTGTTATAAAGAAAGGGTGAATGACATGAGATCACATTTTGATCCTGCTATGATCTGTATAAGAGAAATGCTTCAGGCGTGCGCGACCTTCAGCGAAATCGCTCAGGCTGTAAAGGCTGACGAATATGAGATCATGCTTGCCTATTTCGACCAGAAAAGCATAAGCGCCTCTCTGTCCCATAGGATCATGGACTTTTACAGCGAATACTTCAAAGCATTTAACAGGCTGAATAATGTACAGCTTATCGAGAAATACACAAGCTGGCTGAATAACAGCTATGACAGCCTAAAATTCACATGGAACGATATGGCGAAAAGCGCCGGGATAAGCAAGACCCTGCTCAAGCAGTATTATAACGGCATATCCTCTCCGCTCACTGCAAGAAATGCGAAAAAGAGCAATATCCATGCACGCATTTGTGATTATCTGATGTCGCTTTACACCTGCGACATCGACACGGATCATGATACAAACAGCAGGTATAAATTTATACGTCTGCCAAATAAAATGTTCGGCAGTTTTCTCCGTGAGCTTCTGAATGCGTTTTCATACACGATGAACCAGTCGCAGCTTGCCGAACGGATAGGACTTTCTCAGGGAAAGATCAGCCGTATCGTAAATGGAAGCTACATCATCACTACGCAGAAGCAGTATGAAATACTGATAATCTTTGATCAGCTTTGCGGGGAACATTATGAGGTATACTCGCCGCTTTATCAGATCGCGTCGAGGCTGAAAAAATATCTGTTTATTGAGGACTATTCAGAAGCCTGCTGTTTTAACCCCATATCCGAGAGCTATATGAATATCGAACAGGAGATCCTTGAAGAAAAGCTGGAGGAAACCAGAGAAAGCAGACTGCTGATATGTCGTTTTTTGCAGTATCCCAGCAATGTTCAGGCAATTATCCTGCAATGCAGGAACATATTCAGCAACGACATCTATGAGATATCCGCCGAGCAGTACGACCGTTTCATGCAAGTCATAGAGATGTACAGGAACAGTCTTTCCGACCCGCAGAAAACATCAAAGCTGTTTGCGAGGCTCAACGACACACTTAACACAAGGCTGGTTTTTGACAATACTGGAAGCGACCTGTTCGACACTATGGCGGATTACCTGAAGATCACAGCCTATACTAAAAAACACGGCGCGGTGCTTGATTCCGTCGCCGTGAAAAAGCTTGTTCCCATTGAGAAATTTTGCGATACTGAACCGGATATCTCCGGTCTTTCAAACGAAAACAATAATATTGCGAACAGATTTATACACATTTTCAGAAAAGATCTCCTGATTCCTGTGCGCTGTTTTGAGAATATGCTGCGCTTTACGGCAGAGGAATGGGAAATTTGCAGGCTTATTACATTAAGCGAATATTCCAAATCTTTATATTGAGCTGTTACATAAATATATAGAACAAGCTGCGGATACATTTCCTGTATTCGCAGCTTGCTTTTTATGAGATTATATAATGGTTTTGATGACAGGTGGAACAATCGTCGAACAGATTGTCGGAGTAATACCTGAGCAGAAATGTTAAACAGTAATTCTATCTCCAGCGGAAAGATAATGTACACGTTATTGACAATACCTCGGTCTTGTGGTATAATGCGTTAGACAGAGAAATAAAGTGCAGACGCGGTTATCCGCAGGGAGAGGGAACAATGAGAGACAAGAGTATTTATAAACGTGCATTGGCGCTGGCAGTGCCGATGATGATACAAAACGGCATCACCAACATGGTGGGGCTTATCGACAACGTAATGGTGGGCAGCCTTGAAACCGAGGCAATGACGGCGGTTTCGATAGTTGGCCAGCTTATGTTTGTGTTTAATCTGGCGGTTTTTGGAGGAATGTCCGGGCCGGGTATCTACGGCGCGCAGTATTACGGTCAGAACAACACCGAGGGAGTCCGCAGCGTATTCCGCATGAAGATATGGACAGGACTTGTCTGCCTTGTGGGAGGGCTTGCTGCGTTCGTTTTCGGGAATGAGCTGCTTATCGGGCTGTATTTAAGTGGCGAATCCGGGACGGTAGACCCGGCGCTTACGATGAATTACGGCAAGGAATATCTTAGCATAATGCTGCTGGGAATACCGTTCTTTATAATCACGCAGATCTACGCCACAAGCCTGCGGGAAACCGGAGAAAGCGTTATCCCAATGACCGGCGGGATAATATCCGTGGTGGTGGATATTCTATTTAACTATCTGCTGATCTTCGGAAATTTCGGCTTCCCGGCGCTTGGCGTGAGGGGAGCGGCGATAGCAACTGTGATTGCCCGTGTAGTGGAAACGGCGGTCATCATTGTCTGGGCGACGCTCCAAAGAAAGCGGTTCACGTTCTTGCAGGGAGTATATCGCACTTTGAAAGTGCCTAAGGCGATCGCGCTCCAGATAGTCAAAAAGGGAATGCCGCTGTTTCTGAATGAGTTCCTATGGGCTGGCGGAATGGCAGCGCTCACCCAGTGCTATTCCACGCTCAGCCTTGATATCGTTGCTGGACTTAACATCTCCAATATACTCTGCAATCTGATGAACGTTGTATTTGTGGCGCTTGGTTCTGCTGTGGGAATAGTTATCGGGCAGTTGCTTGGGGCTTCGGAATATGATCGGGCGAAAAAGTCCTGCTTCGGGCTGATGTGGTTCACGGGGGCTGTGAGTATGGGGCTGGCGGTTATTCTTATCGCGGTTTCGGGGGTATTTCCTAAGCTGTACGATACCACCGAACTTATCCGCAGCTATGGTCAGAATTTCATCATAATTACGGCGCTTTTCTTCCCGATACAGGGCTTTCTTAATGCGCTGTATTTCACGCTGCGTTCCGGCGGAAAAACAGTGGTGACGTTCCTGTTTGACAGCGTGTTCACATGGGTGGTGGCTCTTCCGCTGGCGGCGGCGCTTTGCTGGTTTACTTCACTTCCTGTGTTCGCAATCTATGCGATAGTTCAGGCGGCGGACATAATAAAGTTGATCATCGGCTGCGTGCTGATAAAAAGGGGTGTGTGGATAAGCAATCTGGTGGAGCAGACTTCCCGAGATCAGAATGTCGATGAATCTGGTATGTAAATAAGGCACTGCTCGTTTTATGTGTTGCGTCCGATTTATTTGTTTTTCGCTTTGCTCTGAGGGAACTGTGACATTCCTCTTTCGGAGGCAAAGTCACGATCTTCATATAGAACATCATAACGGTTGAACACAAAATTATATTCATATACAATATACAGAGCCATTCTCAACTTTCAGAACATAATCACAATGGCGCTCAAGATCATTGGCATTATGGCTCGTTATAAGTATAGTTCTGCCGAGGCTGTGATACTCATTAATAATGCTGTCTGCAATCGCAATTCCCTCGGTGTCGAGAGCATTCATCGGCTCATCAAGAATCAGATAATCGGGGTTTTCCATAATCGCTTGCGCAAGACGCAGGCGCTGCTTCATACCAAGAGAATAATTTTTGTATTTGGTTTTAGCCGCAGCGTCTAATCCCACTTTTTTCAGCACATCTAAAACCTCAATCTTCCCGATTTTCTTTCGTATAGAAGCCAGAAGCATTAGATTTTCAAAGCCTGTGTAGTGCCCTATAAAGTCAGGCGAATTGATGATTACACCGCAGTTTTGGATAAAATCCCGATGCTCTCCCAGCTTCTCGCCGTCAATGATAACCTCACCGCTATCGGGCTTGGAGAAACCGCAAATCAGCTTCATCAGAACACTCTTACCACAGCCGTTTTCGCCGATTATTCCAACGCATTTTCCTGTTTCAACAGTAATGTTTACTCCGGAAAATATGCGTTTATTCTTGAATTCCTTTGAAATATTCTTTAGCTCAATCATAATGAACCCCTTTCAGATTTCTTTTTCGTTCCTGAACAGCATTAAGCAGCCGAATGAAGCTATCATACAGACAACCGCTTCGCAGCCTGTTGAAACAAGATTTTGTCCCGATAAATCAATCAATGCGGTTGGAACATTGGTAAAAACATCAATCATAATCAGCACAATCACAAACACAGCGCCCGCAATATCCGCTGCGCCAGAATTAAGGCAATACCGCACAAAACTAGTAGACTAGAAATCGAAAAAGTGGTATAATAAAGACATGAATAAACAAATCAGTCTGTCCAATCTGAGCGATGAACTTTCACAGGTAAGGACAAAGAAAAAAGAATTTCTGGAACA
>JAGAJA010000089.1 GCA_017829075.1 Oscillospiraceae bacterium
AATAACCGTTTGAATGAGGGAAAAGATTTGCAGAGAGACAGTGCTGATATCCAGGGAAACGCTGATTAAATCAAAATCGCCCCGTTCAAACGAGCGAACTCACGCGGCTGATTTTGATACGCTTCGCTTTAATCAGCGTGTTCCTAGGAAAAGAAACGCAGGCGTACTGTATGTACGTCAAGTTTCTTTGACGACGATAGCAGTGCTGGATTTCTGCAAAGATTTCCTGAGTTTAAATGGTTATTAGTATAAGCTCTATGTAAATATTATAGCATTTCAAGTAACTGAATTCAACCGTTTTCGGCAATAAAAATTATTACAATTTTGTAACTTATCATTCGGGAATGACCACCGCGCTGCCGGAGCTGAGGCTTGCCGGAACGTCGATAAGCCTCTGATTGGCGCTGCCCCGGAACTGAAGCGACAGCAAACGCTTGGAAATATCAAATCTTCCGTCCACAAGAATATCAATAATTCCCAGCAGCTTTCCGGTATATTCCTCGGTTTCCGATTTTTTCAGAAGTTCCTCGAACGTCCACCCGCTGTAACACATCAGGTGCTTCCCCGCCGCCTTGAACCGGCTTCCCAGCTCGTACAGCGCATGCGCCTGACAGAACGGCTCGCCGCCGGAAAAGGTAACTCCGCCGGCTAACGGATTTTCCATGCAATGCTCGTAAATCGCGTCGGTATCGGTTATCCTGCCCCCGGAAAAATCATGGGTTTCGGGATTGTGGCAGCCCTCGCAGTGGTGCGGACAGCCCTGCACGAATACCACAAAACGCAGTCCCGGCCCGTCAACAATGGAGTCCTCAACAGTTCCTGCTATTCTTATTTCCACGGAAATCTCTCCTTAAAACAATTCGGGAGGGGCTCTCCCCTCCCTGAAATAATTCTGATATCCGGGAGGAGCAAGCCCCTCCCCTACGGGATATTACAGAACAAATGATCATTCCTCAGTGCCATGCTTTACCCGGTCGGCTTCCTCCGCGCGCTTGGCGTTGTTGAAGCGGTCAAGGGTGCCTACCAGATATCCTGTGATACGGCGGATACGCTCGAATGCGACTTCCTCCTCCTTGCGGTGGCAGCAGGGGCATTCGTCGTCGATAATTCCAGTAAATCCGCAGCAGGGGTCGCGGTCGATGGGGTGATTTATCGCGCCGTAGCCGATGCCCTCCTCCTTCATGCAGCGCACGATCTGCTCAAAGGCGTCAAGGTTCTTGAGGGGGTCGCCGTCCAGCTCGATATAGCTGATGTGACCGCCGTTTGTAAGGGCATGATAGGGAGCCTCCAGCTTGATCTTGCGGTAGGCGCTGATGTTGTAGTAAACCGGCACATGGAAGGAGTTGGTGTAATAATCCCGGTCGGTAATTCCCGGCAGCTCGCCGTAGATCTTCTTGTCAATGCGCACGAACCGTCCGGAAAGTCCCTCCGCCGGAGTAGCCAGCAGACTGAAATTGAGGTGGGTTTTCGCGCTCTCATCGTCCATGCGCTTTCTCATGCGGGTGATTATCTCAAGACCCAGCTTCTGCGCCTCCGGGCTTTCACCGTGATGAACTCCGATAAGCGCTTTCAGGCACTCGGCAAGTCCGATAAAGCCCATTGAAAGCGTACCGTGCTTTAATATCTCAGCAATGCTGTCGTTTTCCGAAAGCTTGTCCGAGTCTATCCACACACCCTGTCCCATAAGGAACGGGAAGTTGCGGACGTGCTTTCTGCACTGTATCTTAAATCTGTACAAAAGCTGGTCAACCACCATATCCATCATGTCGTCCAGCGATTTGTAGAACTTGTCGATGTCGCCGTGGGCTTCTATCGCAAGCCGAGGCAGGTTGATCGTGGTGAAGCTGAGATTGCCGCGGCCGGTGACGATCTCCCGGGACGGGTCGTAGACATTGCCGATAACCCTCGTGCGGCAGCCCATGTATGCGGCTTCGGTGTGGTAGTCGCCGGGCTTGTAGTACTGAAGATTGAACGGCGCGTCAAGGAACGAGAAGTTCGGGAACATTCTCTTGGCGGAAACCCTGATAGCCAGCTTGAACAGGTCATAGTTCGGGTCGCCGGGATTGTAGCTTACGCCCTCCTTGACCTTGAAAATGTGTATCGGGAATATCGGAGTTTCTCCGTTGCCGAGTCCATTTTCTTCCGCAAGCATTACGTTGCGGATAACCATTCTGCCCTCCGGAGAGGTGTCAGTGCCGTAATTTATCGAGGAGAACGGGTTCTGCGCGCCGGCTCTGGAATTCATGGTGTTGAGGTTGTGGATAAGCGCCTCCATTGCCTGATAGGTGGCGCGGTCGGTTTCCGCCTCGGCGATCTTTTCCGCCTTATCCTGAAGCTTCGAGAAGCCCTCGCCGTACTTTCCGGCAACCCTCTCCCACTCCTTCGCCTTGTAGTCGTCGTTGTTGGAAAGACGCGGGAACAGTCCGGTTTCCTGCTCGATCTCCTCGGCGTTTTTGCGAAGTTCCTCAAGCACTTCGCTGAAATCGTCAAGGTTCAGCGTAAATCCGATTGCTTTGGCAAGATTGTTGATATACAGCCGCTTGAAGGTCTTTTTTACGCCCTCCGCCATTGCATAGTCGAAATTCGGAACCGACTGACCGCCGTGCTGGTCGTTCTGGTTTGACTGAATTGCGATGCAGGCAAGCGCAGCATAGCTTGAAATGTCGTTCGGCTCTCTCAGGTAGCCGTGTCCGGTGGAAAATCCACCGTGGAACAGCTTGAGCAGATCAATCTGACAGCAGGTAGTTGTCAGCGTAAGGAAATCCAGATCATGAATGTGGATATCGCCGTTGATGTGCGCCGCAGAATGCTTCGGGTCGAGGACGTACATCTCGTTGAACTGCTTCGCGCCCTCGCTTCCGTATTTCAGCATCGTACCCATTGCGGTGTCGCCGTCAATATTCGCATTTTCCCGCTTTATATCGCAGTCTGAAGCGGACTTGAATGTCAGATCCTCATATATCTTCATCAGCGTGGAGTCCATCTCTCTGGCTCTGGTGCGCTCGGCGCGGTAGAGGATATAAGCCTTGGCGGTCTTTGCGTGTCCGTCCTCGACAAGCACCTTCTCAACCATATCCTGAACCTCTTCCACGGAGGGATTGCGCCCGATTATCTCCTCGGACAGCCGCTGACAAACCTTGTCTGCAAGCGCCACAGCCTCGTTGTAATCCCTGCCGCCTACCGTCTGGGCAGCCTTGAATATCGCGTTGGCTATCTTCTCTATGTTGAAGGGAACCTGCCGTCCGTCGCGCTTTTTGATCATTGTAATCATTGCCATTGCCTGTGATGCTCCTTTTGTAAATCAAATAAAATAACACAATATCTTGTATCATAAAAAGCCGATATATCTATTATATAGGCTTATCCGATATTTGTCAAGGCTAAAAAAAATAATGTTTTGCACAAAATACGAGAGGGATTTTCGTTATTTATTACAAAAAAGCCAAATAAAATATGCCACACGCTGTTTACTAAATAGCGCGTTTTCGCATTGCAATGCAATTTACACAAATTTACACAATAATACACAGGAGTGATTTTTCGGACAGGTGTGGCATATTTGACGAAACGGACAGGGTATGCTATAATTACATAGTACAAAAAAGGGGGTGAAGTCCATGCCGCCGCGCTTTGAATTTACCAACGACGGGAGCCGTTACCACACGCTGAAATACCACAACTTTGTCACCTACGGCAGAACCGTCTGCAAGGCGGCGATAGACGCAGGCTTCACCTGTCCCAACATTGACGGCAGCTGCGGCAGGGGCGGCTGTATTTACTGCTCCGGAGGCAGCGGGTATTTCACACGTCCCGCGCTTTCCGTTTCGGAGCAGATACGCCGGGAAACCGCTCGTATCCGCGCTTCTAACCCGGACGCGGGTATCATTGCGTATTTTCAGGCGCACAGCAACACCTACTCCAGCCTTGAACGGCTTAAACAGGTGTATTCCGAGGCGCTTTCCTGCGATATCTGCGGAATTTCCACGGCGACAAGGGCAGACTGCATCGACCGGCAAAAGGCGGAATACCTTGCTTCCCTGCCGGTACCGGTGACGGTGGAGCTGGGATTGCAGACTGCCCACGACAGCACCGCGCAGCTTATCAACCGGGGTCACAGCTTCGCGGATTTCCTCAGGGGATATAATGTCGTGAAGCAGGCAGGGCTGCGGGTCTGCGTACACATCATCAACGGACTTCCCACGGAAACTCCCGAAATGATGCTCCAGACCGCAGAAATTCTCGGAAAACTGCGCCCGGACGGGGTGAAAATACATCTTATGCACGTCATAAGCGGCACAAAGCTTGCAGAAATGTACCTCGCCGGGAATTACCTTCCTTTGGAAATGCAGGATTATATCGACATTGTTGTAAAGCAGCTTGAGCTGCTTCCGCCGGAAACTGTGATAGAACGGCTGACCGGGGACGGAAACCGCGATACCCTGCTCGCGCCGCAATGGAGCCTGAATAAGCGGGCGGTTTTGGGTGGGATCATGAAGCGTCAGAAGCAGCTTGACAGCGTTCAGGGAAAGAATTTCAGAGGGGAGTAGGCAGCGGTGGCGGACATCTATTCAATGACAAGAGCCGGGCTTGAGGAGTGGTTCAGCGAGCGCGGCGAAAATCCCGCAAAGGCAGGAATTCTGTTCCAATGGCTGTATCAGCGGGATCTGCACAGCTTCGATGAGCTTCCCTTTTCCGACCGGGTGAAATCTGCGCTGACGAAAAGCTTCACTCTTGAACTGCCGGAAACCGCAGCCCGCACCGGGGACGAGCTGACCGAAAAGCTGCTGCTCCGGCTGCCCGGAAATGATCACGTTGAAACAGTGCTCATGCGGCAGAAATACGGCGACAGCGTGTGCATTTCAACGCAGGTGGGCTGTTCAATGGGCTGCGCTTTCTGCCAGAGCGGACGGCTGAAGAAGCGGCGCAGCCTCACCGCCGGGGAAATGATCGCGCAGGTGCTGAAAATAAGGCGGCTGGGAGCGGAAATACACAGCGTAACGGTAATGGGCATAGGCGAGCCGTTTGACAATTTCAGCGCAGTGAAGGATTTCTGCGAGATCGCAACGGACTACAAGGGTCTTGCCCTCGGCGAAAAGCACATCACCGTTTCCACCTGCGGTATCCTGCCGGGAATCAAGGCATGGTCTGCGCTCCCCCACCCGTGCAGCCTTGCGGTGAGCCTTCACGCGGCGGACAACAAGCTGCGCTCAGAGCTTATGCCGATAAACCGCAGATATCCGGTGGAGGACGTGATAGCGGCTGCGGCTGAATTTGCGGAACGGCACAACCGCCGTGTAACTCTTGAATACGTCATGCTCTCCGGAGTGAACGACAGCCCGGAGCAGGCGCGGCAGCTTGCGGAGCTTATCGGCTTCTGCAAGCGGTTTTACGTCAATATTATTCCCTACAACGGCAACGACAGCGGCTTCACCAAGAGCAGCCGCGAGCGGATAATGGCATTCTATGATGTACTGAAAAAGCACGGGATCTCAGTTACAATGCGCCGGGAATTCGGCGGAGGTATCAGCGCCGCCTGCGGTCAGTTAAGTTCGGATTTCAACGGATAAGCTATCCACTATGTTAAGATAAATAGCACTTTGGGCGTACATCTTTGTACGCCCAAATCAGCTTGTCGAAAAACTCAGTTTTGCCCGCGAAGCGGGCTTTTGAAATCCGTTTTTTGCCCCAGCTCTGCCGGGGCAAAAAACACTTCTATCCGCACAACTGTACTGGCAACGGCTTACGCCTTATGCCTTACGCGGGCA